>NZ_LWFE01000547.1:0-759 GCF_001635675.1 Oleiphilus sp. HI0061
TAGTACAAACACGATTTCCCGTCCTTAGGCTAATCGAAGATTAAATTTCTAATGAGAATTAGAAATATGGAAAGATCGCGCGTTTATTTCATTCAAAAGGAAAGTTGTTAACAACTTTATTCCATCGTTAACTACTTTTCCCTATGAATAGCGGCTGTAAATACGGCTAGCTCATCACTCAACTGTTACTGATTTTGCTAAATTACGTGGCTGATCCACATCGGTACCTTTAATCAACGCAACATGATAACTAAGCAACTGCAAAGGCACAGTATATAAAATCGGCGCGACGATCTTTTCACAATGTGGTACGTCTAGTACTTTCATGGTGTCATCACTTTTGAAGTGTGCGTTTCGATCAGCAAAAACATACATCAAACCACCTCTTGCACGTACTTCTTCAACGTTAGAATGCAGTTTTTCTAGAAGCTCATTGTTCGGTGCAACAACAATGACTGGCATGTCTGCATCGATAAGAGCCAATGGGCCATGCTTTAATTCGCCTGCGGCATAAGCTTCAGCGTGAATATACGAAATCTCTTTAAGCTTCAGTGCACCTTCCATCGCAACCGGGTATTGATCACCACGACCCAGGAATAAACTGTGGTGCTTGTCAGCAAAGTCTTCCGCCAATTCGGCTATTTGCTTATCCATATCCAAGCTTTGTTCGATGATTGAAGGAAGTGCCTGTAAGGCCTCAACGATCGAAGCTTCCGTTTCGGCTGGCATATTTTTGTTCTTTCCAATAGCGACGACAAG
>NZ_LWFE01000548.1:0-865 GCF_001635675.1 Oleiphilus sp. HI0061
AGGGTGCATTTTCCGGCACAAACTTATTAAAGTGCTTTTCCATATCACTGCGGACATCCGGGTCTGCATTTTCATTTAATGTGAGTGATGCTGAGGTATGTTGAATAAACAGGTTCGCTAGACCTATTGAAATCGTATTGAGCTCAGGTAAGGCTTGCTCAATTTCCCGAGTGATCAGATGAAAACCGCGGGAGCGGGCTTGAAGCTCAAGTTCTTTTTGTAGCCATACTGTGCTCATCGTTAAAGTCGCGCCCTCTTGATTCAAATTAACTAAACAATGTAAGCCTGGGGTTCTCCCTCGGCAAATCTTCTAATATTTGCGGCAGCTTTGTCCAACAAGCGCTGACGCGCCTCTTTACTCGCCCAAGCACAATGAGGGGTAACAATTAAGTTTGGAATTTCTCTATCCAGTAGTACATTTCCACCCTTAGGCGGTTCAACGGATAAGACATCTGTTGCTGCGCCGGCCAAGCGGCGTTCTTTCAATGCCTCGGCCAAAGCGTTTTCATCCACAATGCCACCTCGAGCAAGATTTAATAAATAGGCCGAAGGCTTCATTTTAGACAGGGCATTGGCATCGATTAGATTTGTAGTTTCATCACTCAGCAGGCAATGAATAGATAAGACATCAACTTGCGGCAATAGCTCTTCCAAAGCCAAGCGAGGATAGCCATCAACACTTTCCAAGCTTTGACCGGAACGAGCTGCCAGTATAACCTTCATGCCAAAGCCTTCGGCCATTTTTGCAACACCCTGTCCAAGGTCACCATAACCGAGCAGGCCAAGCGTCTTGCCTTCCAGTTCAACAATAGGGTAGTCCATCAAACAAAAAATCGGACTTGTACACCAGCGTCCATCTTGAACA
>NZ_LWFE01000549.1:0-681 GCF_001635675.1 Oleiphilus sp. HI0061
GCTGCTAAAGCTGATGAAATGATGAAAAGCCTTAAAGCTCCTGTGGTTGAACCAGGTGCTAAGACTGAACAGCCGGTCAGCAAAGAGGTGAAGCCTACAGTTAAGGAAGTTGTCGCAGAAGTAACGCAGAAGGCCGTTACAGCGGTAGCAGACAAGGGTGTGAAGGTAGCAGTAGAAAAAGAGCCAGCTAAAGCTGAGGTTAAAAAAGTAGCTGCGAAGGTAGAGGAAGCTAAAAAAGATGTTGTTAAAGCGCCTGTTGTGCAAAAGAAAGGCTCTGTTAAGCCCTTAGCAATTAGCGAGAAAGACCTTCCTGCAAACTATGATATTTGGGTGTTAAAGCAGGGTGATACAGCATTAACTCAAGGGCTTGTTATTAGCACGCCAACTTGGGAGATGGGTAAAGAAGGTTATATGTCTCAAATTTGGCTAACCTTTAAAGAAAATGAGATTCACATTAACAGTTCTTCTGATATTGCCAGCGAAGCAAAGAATTTAGGTATTCGTATCGACGGAGGTGACTTGATTCCTTTTACGCGAATAGCTGAGAATAATATTGGAATTGTTGAAGGTGAGTGGCTAGATAAACTGGCAAATGCGAGTAAGCTGGATATTTACCTAGGCTTCTTCCCTGGCAAGAAACCTACAAGTGATACTTTCCATAGTGATACCTCTCTGGAAAAT
>NZ_LWFE01000550.1:0-815 GCF_001635675.1 Oleiphilus sp. HI0061
GCTCGTCGTTACCTTCGCCACCGAGCAGGTCATCATCACCTAGATTACCTTTCAGTACGTCATCTTCTACACCGCCTTTTAGATAATCATTGCCATGACTGCCCCAGAACTCCCAGTCATTGCCGGCGTATCCATCGTTATATAAGTCAGCATCATATAAGCTGGCATCATAGAAAATATTATCTTCAATAGTAGCCGTTCCACCTCTACTGGGAGCCCAGTTGTTAACACCATCGTAGTTATGGCCTGAACCGACGACGATGTCTCCACCTGCGGGGCTTGGTTCAGGTTCGTTGTTTTCAACATTAATACCGAAGCGGGAAAAGTCTGATTGAGCGATGACGTCGACAATATCCCCATTAGCGCCTACGGCTCTAAAGCCTGACACAGTGAGTTGATAGCGATAGGGATCGTTTTCATCTAATGCGTTTTTATATGAGTCTTCTGTACCAGAAACTTTTTCTAGAGCAGTGATGGTTCGACCACCAATTATGAGGGTGTTTATTCCTTCAGTATCTTCAATCCTGTCGTAGCCGTGACCTTGTGTGAAGTGGTAGGTATCGTTGTCTGCTCCGCCGACTAAGAAATCGTTTCCAGTGCCGCCGTGAAGGTGGTCGTTTCCTTTTCCGCCATCTAGAACATCTTCGCCCTCTCTGCCAAATAAAATGTCATCACCGCCATTTCCATATAGGTGATCATGATACTCTCCGCCCTCTAATCCAGAAGTATCATTGTCTTCTGTCCCGAAAGTATATGTATTTACCTTATCTGCGAAGAGGTAGTTTTTAGCTATATCTCCAGTTTGCAAGTCCTTA
>NZ_LWFE01000551.1:0-633 GCF_001635675.1 Oleiphilus sp. HI0061
TGCACCTGAAGCACCAATATCGCTGATCACTGCATAGAGTGGCGTTTCAGGGTATAAGCCACGAAGTCGTTTAATTTCATCATAAACATACCCTGATTGAACCGGGCTGCCACCAGGACTATTAATGCGCAAGACAACAGCTTGAGTTCCCTCAGCTTCAAAAGCTGCTCTCAAACCCGTCACCAAAAAGTCTGCATTCGCCTCTTCGCCTGAAGCAATCACACCTTCCAGATTAACCAATGCGGTATATTGTTCAGTATCACTTATCTTATCCGGCGATAAACCCTCGCTCATCATAAACAATAAGACAAAAAGATAAGCAAATGTTAGCAGCTTAAAAAACACACCCCAGCGACGAGCCTTACGCTGCTCAACACCTAACTGAGAAACAGTCTTTTCAATCAACTTCCACTCTTTAGTATTATTCTCTGAATCCAAAATTTACTACCCTCTAACTTACATTCAGCTTTATCAGCTCTGAAAAATGATCAATTATTGCTTTTGGCTCATGTACGGACAAGCGACTCACTTCATGAACCCCATAACTCACACCGATTGCATCCATCCCGAAATTTGAAGCCATCTTCAAGTCATACTCCGTGTCGCCAACCATCACGCACTCTTTCGCAGGCA
>NZ_LWFE01000552.1:0-679 GCF_001635675.1 Oleiphilus sp. HI0061
CTTGCCAGTATGTTTCAAATGCAGGCTAAGAACAAAGGGATTGAGCTTAACTTCAATATAGAAGGGCGATTGCCGAAAATGGTGATGGCAGATGAAAAGCGCTTGCGCCAGGTTTTGATCAATGTTTTGTCTAATGCTGTGAAGTATACACAAGAAGGTTCAATCGACTTTACGGTGAAGTACCGTTCTCAGGTGGCAGAATTCATTATCAAAGATACCGGGCCAGGGATAGAGGCTTCCTACCTTGCACGTATATTCGAACCTTTTGAAAGGGTGCGTAATACACATACACCGAATGTGCAGGGGACAGGTCTTGGTTTGACTATCGTGAAGCTCTTAACTGAAGTAATGGGTGGAGAGTTACAGGTCGACTCAGAACTTGGGAAGGGCAGTTGTTTTAAGGTGAGCTTAATGCTGCCCTGGGTGAACAATACTCAGCAGGTAGAAGAAGCCGTTAAGGCCAAGATAGTTGGCTACGAAGGTTATCAGCGAACTATCTGTTTGGTAGATGATGACCCGGTTCTAAGGGGCTTCTTGTCAGACTTACTCATTCCACTGGGCTTTACTACCTTAGAGGCTTTTGATGCACCATCTTGTATGGCGCTATTAGATACGGCCAAGCCAGATCTATTTGTTCTCGATGTCTCGATGCCTGGCAAAACAGGTTACGAATTGGCTG
>NZ_LWFE01000553.1:0-1139 GCF_001635675.1 Oleiphilus sp. HI0061
TCAGCGACATTCTGAATATCGCTCCACTGACCACCACATTGCCAGTGAGGATCATCCCCAGCCGAGCAAGATGCCGAAGCTACAAAAACAGGGATGAAATCGCCACCTGCACTGCCAGAATCTGTACCACCTGTACTGCCGGAATCTGTACCACCTGTGCTGCCGGAATCTGTACCACCTGTGCTGCCAGAATCCGTACCACCTGTACTAACTATTCGAGCCACAAATAAACCTGGAGCCAGTGGTAAACTTTGTGCTGGAGTCACAACCTCTACGCCACTTTGCTCTGCAACCCACTGCCATGTACGAACAGAGTTAGAACGATGCTGCCAATTGAAAAGCCTATAAACATTGCTAAAGACCTCTGCGCAGTTCGGGTTTACCCAGCCTTCGATAATCTTACCGATTCGAGTAGAAAGCTGAACCTTTTTAGCCTCATCGGTTTCAAAGTAGTAACCTGCACCGAGAGTCAAAACTGTTTCAATATTATGTGTATCAGAGTAATAGGGCCACCAGTCATCACTAATCCGAGATGATAACGGGGCATGAGCACTCGCCATGTAAACTAAGTCTGTTTCGGCACCGGTAGTATTACAGCTCTTAGTTTTATTATACCCGGTAAAACCCTCCTTCCTTACATACTGTCCTAGCTCTGAATTGTAATTCGAGGTAAAGCCATAATTTTCAACTGCAGACGCGATGCGTCTTAGCATTTCTGGCGCATCGGTATTTCCTGTTATCCAGTAAGCTTGCCAGAGGAAATCTACGATATTCTCAGTCATCCATGCTGAGAAGCCTCTAGAGCTACTATCACCTAATGGTGCACTCCCCTCATTATGCACACCTTCGTGAACATCGATATTATGAGTAAAGCCACCACTTTTCGGTGTCCAACCATTTTCTACATCCCAGGTTTTTTCAGTTTGCTGCATATCTTTCAGAGAGTTAATTCGCTCATTAAGGTGAGCTAAAACCGTTGAATCAGCCGTCATTTCATAGGCATTAATCTCTGCTAGTCCTGCTATACCTGCCCCGCGCTCAGTAAAACCTTCATTCTCGTTATTAAAGGTGTCTCTCGTACCATATTGATTCCATCCCAAGTCAGATTGTAACGCCATATTGGTAATTAATGGATCATC
>NZ_LWFE01000554.1:0-499 GCF_001635675.1 Oleiphilus sp. HI0061
TTGCGGTGTGTGTTCATCTGCGAGTAGCCATAGCTTTTGTTCGGTTTTTCTTTCGCCAGACCAGGTTTTGATGGCGTGATAACGACATAAAACCCGTTTTACGTTGCCATCAAGAATCGGGGCATATTGTTTGTGAGCAATGCTACGAATAGCGCCAGCAGTTGAACGACCAATGCCTGGCAGGGCACTTAAGCCGTCAACATCTTCGGGAAAGACGCCATCCAGGTCATAAGATATTTGTTTTGCTGCTTTGTGTAGATTACGCGCACGGGCGTAATAGCCTAAACCGGCCCAATGTTCGAGCACGCTGTCTTCGTCAGCATCTGCCAAACTTTTAACATCAGGAAAGCTTGCCATAAAGCGTTTGAAGTAGTCGATAACTGTGCTGACCTGGGTTTGCTGGAGCATAATTTCAGATACCCAAACCCTGTAGGGTGTTTTGTCTATTTGCCAGGGTAAGTTTTTGCGACCGTGTTGGTCGAACCAATTTAGTAGGCGA
>NZ_LWFE01000555.1:0-769 GCF_001635675.1 Oleiphilus sp. HI0061
CGTCCAAATTCGCGGTTCAGCTCGTAGAACGGGTCGTTTTGATCAGCAGTTTTAGAGCCTTCCGCCATACGGGCACCTGCCATATCTTTAATATCGCCGCCAGCGCAGAAGTGGCCTTCTGCGCCCCGTAATACTACTGCACGAATGTCTTCCTGTGTTTGAATACTTTCAAACACAGCCATTAACTCTTTAACCATTTTTAGGCTCATCGCATTGCGAGTTTTAGGGCGGTTGAGTGTGATATGCAGTTCATGGTCTCGCTGTTCAAGTAATAGTGTTTCGGTTTCTGGTAAAGTCATAGTTAGTGATCTCTTCGTCATTTAATAATTTACATAATAGATCCCGGCTAAAAAGAATGCCGGGATGACGAGGAAGGGTTTACTTCTTCTTGCCGGGTAAAATACCCATTAGCTTGCAGATAATGCCGAGCATGATTTCATCTGCACCGCCGCCAGTAGATACTAGGCGTACGTCACGCATGGCGCGAGATACTTCGTTGTCCCACATGTAACCCATGCCACCCCAATATTGTAAACAAGAATCGGTTACTTCTCGGCCCAAGCGGCCTGCTTTTAGCTTCGCCATAGAAGCAAGCTTGCTGACATCCTGCTTGTTGATATAACCTTCAACTGCCTGATAAGTCAGGGCTCGAAGGGCTTCGATTTCAGTTTGTAATTCTGCAAAGCGGAAGTGAATTACCTGATTATTAATCAGAGGCTGACCGAAGGTCTCTCGTTGCTTACAGTAATCGATAGTGCTGTTTACGCAG
>NZ_LWFE01000556.1:0-745 GCF_001635675.1 Oleiphilus sp. HI0061
GGGGATGAAGATTCAATGGCTTGATCGTGAAACGTATCGTCACACTGCTTCTAACACTACACCTGATATGTATAAAGAGGCAATGCCCGAAGCCTGGGTTGTTCCTGAAGGTGGTGCAGGTAGACAAGGCACGCTAGGAATCGAAAGTTTATTTAATACCTTGCATCATGCGGGGCAACTTAACTATGACTTGATAGCTTGTGCTGTGGGCTCAGGCGCAACCTTGGCAGGGATTGCTCAGGCAAATATTGGTCGAGCCCAGTGTGTTGGATTTTCTGCACTAAAAAATGCTCACGACCTGGAGCATCGCGTAGAGCGGCAGTTATCAGGTGCCAGTAGGGTTAACCCTTGGAGAATATGTCATCACTATCATTTCGGTGGCTTTGCCAAAATCAATAGTCGTCTGACGGAATTTATTTCTGATGTTTATGATGAGCATGGTTTGGTTCTAGACCCTGTTTATACAGGAAAGATGATGTATGGGCTGGCGGAGTATATTCATCAAGGAAGAATCCAGGCGGGAGCGCGAGTATTAGCTGTTCATACTGGCGGGCTACAGGGCTGGCGTGGATTTGGTGAATCCTATCAGCGTTTCCTGTCTTCATAGACAATCTCATGTTCAAATCTCTGAATTGTCGTGAGAACGGTATTCAGGCTGTAAGTCTGGAGTCTGTTAATTTATTATGTGCTTAGTGTCGGCCGGTGTAGTATTGGCTAATGTAGAGTGCTTCTTGAAGCGATCGTC
>NZ_LWFE01000557.1:0-27093 GCF_001635675.1 Oleiphilus sp. HI0061
ATCAAATATTGCCAAGGCGACGCGCTCAAGGCCGATGCCTTTATGAAGCCCTTGCAAGCAAAGCTTAAACACCTCATTGATATTAAAATCACCCGCTAACAGCTTATCCAAACGCTCCAGTGCTTCAAGCTCTATTGCAGTATTTGGCTGTAAGCCTTCAGTTTCATTGTCGTATTTTTTCTCTAATTCCTTTGCTGCTCGAGTGCTGGTTGGAATATGCTCAACCAATACTTTCTTGCCGAAGGAAGCAACAGTCTCTGCCGTTTCATCTGCTGTTTTCTTGAGTGCGAACATTGCTTCTGCTTCACCGATATTTTTAAATTCTGCGACGCGCTGCGCAACCTCCTTAAACTCTGCTGAATCCCAGCCGAGTAAAGCAACACGACTTATCTCATCTCCTAATATAACCGCTTGAACACGCGGGTCCTCTTCTCCTGAGCCCGCTAGAACATCGTTAATCAGGCCTTCAATTCGCCACTGTTTGGTCAGTGTTTTTGCTAAACGAGTTAAGCTAACGCCCAGGAACTTCTCAGCACAGCGATTTTTTTCTTCAATTGAAGAGCTAGGTTCAATCTCACGCTTAAGCAAGCGTACCTCAGATTCGTGGCACCCCAAGACCAACAGCTCAGCCAAATGGCTCAACAAAGAGGCGACAAATACCTCTTCCTGCTCCGTATTATTCAGCTTTTCACAGAGCGCTTTTGCTTGGTTTGCGCCATGAAGCGAGCGGGCAAGCATTGCGACTAATAAGGGAGATGGGGAATCTTTCAGTACTGCTTCGAGTACTTTGATCGACAAACAAATTGAGCGAATATTCTTGAAACCAATATTGATAACCGCACGACTGACCGTTGTCACTGCAATATTACTAGGGTTGAAAGTTACTGCGTTAGCAACACGTATGATATTGGCAGTCAGGCTTACATCCTTAAGAATAACTTCTGCCAATTGGGCCCCAGAAGACTCATCAGAAGCCGTAACTTGGTCTAGCTCCTTAATTAAGGTTGAGAGAACAGCCGCCTCGCTTTTCTCGAGGGTACGCATCCAACCATGTAAACCTTTCATTCAATATTCCTAATTTGAGTTTAATACTCAGTCTAGCAAGGGATTCAGAAAAGAGTAGTGTTTGGAAGTGAGAGGGTATTTGAAAAAGCGTCTATGACGAAGCTCTTGAATAAGAGCGGGGAAACACAAACCAGATCAAGAGAATTATGACCTGGTTTTTTCAAGTAAAGCGAACTAACTTTTTTTAGATTTCTGAGCGTCTTTATAAGCAAAATAGCCAAAGCCACCTAGAAACACAACAGTACCCGCAACAACCAATAAACCCGCAATGATGGTCTCATCTATATACATAATAAAATCTCCTCTAGTTAATAAAGAAAATTTATCATGCTCTAGTGATTCAGCACATGACACACATCAATCGCTTGGCAACTATCCCTCAGCTAAGCCAAAGTTCCCCGAACTAAGCAGCAGCTTTTGTCTGTTGGGTTTTATTTCTTTGAGCAATGATAAACAAAGGCTTAGAAAGACAAGCCAGTTTGCAACCATATGCGACGAGTATCTTCGCCCAAGGCATCTGCATTATAGTCAGCATATTTAGCTGTAAAACTAAGCTCATGAAACTTGAGCTTTACCTCAGCTTGCAGCTCTGTGCCGATTGATGATTCAGCGCCAGGAGCCTTATCAAATTCATAGTCATGATGAGCTAGCCCGATAGAAAAATCATCTGAGCAGCGGTATGAAACACCAAATACTGTATCGATAATTCCACCTGTAACATTCCCCAAGGCTTGATCCACAGCTTGGCCGGTATAACCCTGGTATTCATGCATACTAGCTAAAGGAGTGACAAAGCTAGCACTGCCATCGGCACCAAGTCTTTCACGGGCGATTGTAAAGCCTCCACCCTGATAGCCCGCGACAAGCTGCATTCGACTATAGCTGGCTCTGTAATTAATAGGGTTCTGGCCCTTGTCACCCTGAGTAGCAAACTCAAACAAGTAGGAAATTGAGAAATCTTCCCCTTCGCGGTTTCCTGATGAGTCTGCGATGCCATTGTTGCCGCCAACCATACCCGAAAAATAGATACCAGAGGTTTGCGTTTCCCAGCGTCTGTCGCGCTTATGATCAGAAATAGTTAAGTGGTAAAGCGATAAGTCATTTAACAAGAAGCCATTGTAACTCAGATTAAACAATCGCGCTTTCAAGTCGGCATCAGTATCTTGCGAGTACTTCGCGTAAGGCTGCTCGACCCGATCAAAGTTTACATAGGTAAACTTTGTATAGTTCAGGCTTTGGTTTGTGACACTCAAGCCCGTAAATACTTGTTCGTTTTGATACCAACTATCGCTACCAATCATACGCCCAGCATCAAGCTCAAAAGCCTGTCGACCAAAAGTGAACGATGTATTGGCAATGTCATAATTAAGCCAAACTTCACTTACTCGAGTTTCATCCGGTTCCCCGATTAAAACATCATCGAGCTGCCCGTTTGTACTCGAATTGTAATTTTCATCATTTGGAATCGCCGCTAGATCATCAAACTGGATAAACCCCGAAAAAAGCATATAACGCTGCGTCTGATAGCTTAGGCGCGAGCGGAGTGTCAGCGCTTGAGCACCTTGCTCAGAGGGTTCTGATTGGCGTGCATCTTCGTAGCGAAGGCGAAAGTCTAACTCTGCAGTACCTTCAGAGAGTGCATCTGCTATCGAGCTAGCATCGGCTAATTTCTGGTCATCTACATATTCGTAGGCATATAAAGAAGAGGAAAATGTAGCAGTGCAAATAAGAAAAGCGCGAGCTAGCGAATGACAGTACTTACCTAACACTTTTTGCGAAGACATATAAAGCTCTCTTATTGTTATCAATATAATTGCTAAAACGAATTTAACAGCTTTTTAGTATTATTGTCACGCCTATCCAGCAGCCTTATATTTAAGAAATTGAGCATCATATAAAAAGCCCCCAATATTGGAGGCTTAATTGATATAAATAACCGAATTACATTGGTTTTAAATAACCGTTTTCTTCGAGTTCCAGAAGAATTAAGTGCTGAAGAATCTTATCTTTTGTTGAATCTGGATGGTCTAAGCTCAGACGCTCAAGAAAAGGACGCGCTTCGTCTGCATCAACTTTATGAACAAAGGAACGAATAACCGCTTTGATCATTTGTCGTGGGTGCGCCATTAAGGCCTTCAAATCCTTCAAGCTCTTACCGAGTGCAATTTCCTCATCGGTAAAATCAGAGCCAAGCGGAAACGGTGGGAATAAACCTTTCTCACGAGCAGACTTAAGAATCCCAGCTAACTTCTCAGGATAGTTTTCTTTGTATTCTGCTGGTAATGTAAAGCTCTCGCGAACCTTACCTTTCGACTTCATATCTTCTAGTAATTCTTGCTGGAAGCGAGAATCAGCAACCTTAATCAACTCAATCGCGATTTGCTCGTCGGTCTTGCCGCGTAAATCGGCAATACCGTATTCCGTCACAATGATGTCTCTAAGGTGCCTTGGAATCGTGATATGGCCATAGTGTGGTGTAATGTTTGACTGCAGGTCTTTACCACTACCGCGTGTACTTCTAACGCACAATATTGATCTCGCATCAGGCAATGAATGAGCCATCGATACGAAGTTATATTGGCCACCTACACCACTCACAACCGTGCCATTTTCTAGGCCATCTGATACAACCGCACCACTCAGCGTCACCATCATGCCGGTGTTTATAAAGCGAGCGTGCTTACGCTGCGCAGATAGGAGCGGATGATTGTAGTCAAGCTGGTTGATATGACCGACACTCGACATACAGATCTTTTCATTTTCCTCTCGACTCATGTCGCGCAAAGCTTGATAAAAGTCTTGAGGCCCTAGATAGAAGCCACCATGCATATAGATACCACCCTTGAGGTTATCACCCAGGCATAGTTCACACACGGAGGCAAAGTTGGCTTGCTCTAACAAGTTAATCGAAAGTGTCGTTTCGCCTATTTTAAGACCATCCTCAGCCCACTGTACGGCATCAGAAAAAATGCCCCAGCGCTGTAGATAAATAAAGTCAGAATGAGTCAGCTGATGAGAAATAATCGACTCATTTAACAAGCACTCAAGTGTAGATGGTGAAACTGTTTCACCAATTTTCCCCTCATTAATCAAGCGCTGTAAATCAAGATCATCATAGACCTTACGCTTTACAATTCCGCTCTTGATTAGGTGCATGAAGCCGTTAACAAACATTTCACTGGAACCATACAAGCCTTTATCGAAGGCATCCACGCCACCATATTCGGAGATAAGTTTTTTATCGATATTCAGAGAGTCGACGACATGTTTATAGACGTCGTTATCGGTCTGGCGCAATTTGCATGCATAAACGATGGCATCACCTAATGAACCGATACCAATCTGCAATGTACCGCCATCTTTAATTAGAGTACTGGCATATAAGCCTGCCATATAGTCAGGGTTAGGAACCGACATATTTGGTGGCGCAAACAAACGAGTCTGATAGGCAGGACTATGAACCTGGAAGTCAAAATAATCATTCTCGACCATTGCACGGTTATACATAAACGGTAAATCGTCATGAACCTGAGCAATAGTGACGATCTTTTTCCCCTTCGCCCTCTCTTCTTCAATCAGAGGCATAATATCCAGGGTAACATCGGTATTACAGCTTAAGCTCAACTGTGGTCGGCCATCTATTTCTTTTTTAGCGACAATTTGTGCCAGCACATTGACGCCATTAATCATTAAGTCGCGCGATACAAAGGTATAGTTACTCGATACATAGTTTCGCTGCGCACTGGCAACGCTCTTCATAGCACCCGCTTTAAAGTAAAACTCCGAGACTTCGACATTCGGCGGCAAGGTGTTAGTCCTGACTGCCTTGGCATACTCTAACTCTTCGTAATCACCAAATAAGCGCTCGACAAATGGCACTAGAAACTTGGCTTCCATTTCACTTTTTGGTCTTGGCTTTTCTAGCGATAAAGCTGTAATGATCCGCAGATTAATACTCGGATCCTGCTGCGCCTTTCTGTAAAAAGCATTCGCCAACTGATTTGGTTTTCCCAAACCTAGAGGTAAACCCAAAACAATATTTTTACCAACCGTCTCTATCGTCCGCTCGACACAGCGTTCAACTTCACTAAATAATTCCATGAGTTCTCCAAACCGTTCTTGTTTTTTATATCCAGTACGAATTCGTCTACAGTAACAACACTTGAGCGCGCTAATCATGACATAAGTCAAACACTCACAAAAAATTATCAAGGGCTCCGACAAAAGCTCTGCCTTACGCTTCAAAAGCAATTGACGCTAATCATTTATTCTCTTGGCGAGAGTGGTTATGATGACGCCACATTAACATAAGGACCACACAATGATTTCTACCTTTAGTGAGCTTCTCACAGCCGCCCAAGAGCAAGACCAACCTCAACGCTTACTTTTTTTATTCGCCAAAGCCGAAGGTGAAGCAGGCAAAAAAAAAGGTGAACAGGAAGGCTCATTATCGCCTGTAATGTGCGTGGACAAGCTACCAGAAGAAATTGAGTCATTTGCTGCCTTGTCAGAAGAAGCAGACTCTATTTCAGATGAGTGGGACTTCATGTTTGTTGCTGGTTTGGCAGGACAAGACGGCGAAGCGCCGAGCCCTGATGATGCAGAACCTTACTTAAACCAAATGGCCAACAACCTGGATTCGGGGCAGGACTTGTCTCAATACGTGATATTTGACCGTAAAGAAAACCCGGTACTCATTCAGCCAGCTTAGTGCTTTCGTCACCAACAGAGCCACTCGCTAAAGCCAAAGCGCTCTAGCGAGTACTTCGACCTTTAGCTCCCCACACACCAATTAGCGTACCCTAATTCTAAGATCGCCCTATTGCTTGTCTCATAATAAGAAACTGTTCATGTTATTTATGATGACAGATAAGAAGCGGCCCGATAAGATAGATAAATCAAACAAAAACAAACTCATATAGAAGCCTGTATTCATGGATGTGATCACTCGACTAAACGTTTTCGTTGTAAGCATACTTTTTACCCTTGCTGTTCAGGCAAGCGAACCTTATAGCCCGCCAGGTAAGGAAAAAGTAGATCTTGTTCCTATCTTCATGTGTGTCTGGGACCCAATAGGTAAAGCGGGGCCGGTCGGACAAATTATGAAAGAAGCGACCATTCAAGCTTATAAGTGGGGCGTTGACCTTACTTTCGAAGTCTTCAGCGACGAACGCATAGCGATTGATGAGTTCAAACTTGGACGTTGCGATGCGGTGAATATGCTTGGCTTCAGAGCGCGTGAGTTTAACTCTTTTACTGGCAGTTTAGGCGCAATTGGCGCAATCCCAAGTTACAAGCATCTTGGCATTATTATCAAAAGCCTAAGCTCTCCTAAGGCGGCTCACCTAATGCGCATAGGAGAATTTGAAGTGCTCGGCATTGGCCCTGCTGGTGCAATATTTATGTTTACGCGCGACCGTAGCATTTTGCTTCCCAAAGACTTTGCTGGCAAACGCATGGCCGTTCTCGATGATGTTCCCGAATCTGAATACCTGTCACAAAAGCACGGTATTACACCCGTTAATTCAACCATTTTTAACTCAATCCTCAAGTTTAACAACGGTACGGTTGACCTGACTGCAGCGCCGGCAATTGTTTACGAGCCCTTCGAAATGCATAAAGGCTTAGAACCTGACGGTGGCATCTATAAAGACCCTTTCCTGTATATCACCATGCAGGTTATCGCACGTTGGGAAAAGTTCCCCGAAGGCTTTATTCAGAAGGCTCGGCTAAAAGCGGTTGAGGAATACTCAAAGTTTGTTAAGTTCCTTACGGACCCAGAAGCAACTATCCCCGAACACTATTGGATAGATATCCCCGAACATCTATACGATTACTGGGTGGAAGATTTTAGAGAGAGCCGTTTGGAGTTAGGTCGTCGCGGTATCTACGACCAAAAGACGCTTAAACTAATGAGGAAGGTCCGCTGCAAACTCGACCCTCAAGCGGCTGAATGCTCAGCAAGCAACCGCGAATAGAGAGCTAAGTATTTGACGCTAATCCCCTACATTCGCTATCGCTGTATGGGGGTCTTGGTGGATGATTATATCGGATTGCGGAAAAAACTCTTTTATCTTGTCATGTACCTCGTCAGCGAGGTCATGTGCAGCGAGTAATGTCATATTCCCATCCATTACAAGATGGAACTGAATGAATTTCGTCTGACCAGACTGACGTGTTCTTAGATCATGAATCTCTATGACGTTTTCATGTTCACAAGCCAAGCTTTCTATCTGATTAATTTCCTCATCAGGGAGTTCCCGGTCAAGCAACAACTGAATGGCTTCATAGCCGATTTCTATTGCACATTTTAGAATGTACAAGCCTATTAGTAAGGCAATAATAGGGTCTGAATACAACCAGCCCATATAATAAAGGGCCAAGCCTAACAAAATTCCAGCATTAGTTACTAAGTCTGCTGAATAGTGAAGAGAATCAGCCTTGACAGCAATCGAATTGGTTTTTCTAACGACATAACGCTGGTAAGCAACCAATACCAAAGTTAATGCCATCGAGAAGAGCATCACCCATGTGCCAATTTCAGGTGACTCGATCAGTTCAGGGTTAAAAATCCGCTCCACTGTATACATCAATAGAAATATCGCCGAGCTGCCAATAAATATTGCTTGCCCTAAGCCCGCTAGTGATTCAGCCTTACCATGCCCAAAACGATGCTCCTCATCCGCGGGCTCCAAGGCATAACGCACCGCAAACATATTGATTAGCGAAGCAGCCAAATCCAGTAACGAGTCTACTAGTGCGGCTAGCACCCCCATTGAACCCGTTACAATCCAAGCATATATTTTTAATATTAGTAAGGTAAATGCAACAGCGACAGAAGCCCTGGTTGCCCAAATAATAAGTTGTTCCGATTTTGTCCGCATAGTAATGTTCACTAAGATCTCTTAACAAAAGAATAGAGCTCCTATTTTACGGGCATCTATACTAAATAAAACCATTAATTAGCATCATCTAATTAAATATAAATTTTGAACTGTATCATTAACTTAAGCTTTTCGACGCCCTATCAGATGGAACCCGATATGCCTGAAACAAAACTTCCCAGTGAATTATTCCTCAGCCAGCAGGTAAGAGATATCGATAGTTCGGCTATCAACAGGCATGGAATCAAGGGCTTTTCGCTCATGAACAAAGCAGCGAAATTTAGCTTCAATATACTATTAGAACGATTCCCCAACTGCCAGAAAGTCACAGTATTATGCGGCAGTGGAAATAATGCCGGAGATGGCTATATTGTCGCTGCGCTAGCCAAAGCTTATGGAATTGCATGTAATGTCTACTTTCTTTCGCCTCCAGATAAACTTGTCGGTGATGCGCAAAGTGCATACCAGATGTGCTTAGCAGAAAACGTAAGCTGCGACCACTACTCAGACAAAAGTCTAGCATCAGAGACCGACAATCACATTATCGTCGACGCTCTATTAGGTACCGGTCTTAACTCCCCTGTCAGAGGCCTGTATGCTGACGCTATTGAAGCAGCAAATAAATCTACTGCCCCGATATTAGCGATTGATATTCCATCGGGCTTAAATGCCAATACGGGCAGTATAATGGGCACCGCAATCGAAGCCGACTGCACTGCGAGTTTTATTGCCCTAAAACTGGGCTTATTTACCGCTGAAGGTCAACACTATACTGGCGAACTATATTACGACGACCTGGAGGTGCCAGCCAAAATTATTAATGAGCAGACGCCTATCGCTCATTGCTTGTCACTGCAGAAATTACTAGATCAAGTTTCTGTCCGGCCCCGCCATTTTCACAAAGGTAATTGTGGGCACACCCTCATTGTCGGCGGAGACCGGGGCTATGGTGGCGCGGTACTCATGGCTGCTGAAGCAGCACTTCGCTGCGGCTCAGGCCTGACGAGCGTTATCACCCATCAAGACCACTGCTCTGCATTGCTATCACGCACACCAGAGGTCATGGTCACCTCTACTGAAAATACTCAACAAGTTGAGCAATTGCTGGACGCGGCAACGGTAATTGTAATCGGTCCGGGCCTTGGTAGATCTGCATGGTCAGAAAAGTTACTGCAAAGGGTTATTAAGCTCGATAAGCCGCTGGTGCTAGATGCAGACGCCTTGAATATCTTGACTAACAAACAGAATTGGATCAACTCGGTTGATAAGGAAAATCAAGGTAAACGCATATACACTCCCCACCCTGGTGAAGCTGCGCGACTGCTCGGGCATGGTAGCGCTGGCCTAATCCAGCAGGATAGGCTTCATGCAATCACTGAGCTCTCCAATAAGCTTGGTGGACATATTCTATTAAAAGGCAGTGGAAGCTTACTTGCCAGCAAAGGCGAAACAATCAGCATTTGCCCTTATGGCAACCCAGGCATGGCAAGCGGGGGAATGGGAGACGTACTAAGTGGAATAATTGGCAGCTTGGTCGCTCAAGGCTTCGATGAGGGCTTTGCCTTGCGTTTAGCAACCACCCTACACGCTCGTGCAGCAGACATTGCTGCCAAACAATCTGGCGAACGTGGCTTATCTGCATGCGATTTGATACCAGTCGTCAGATCGCTACTCAACAAGCTAAATTACGAGCTATAGGTATGACGAGAAAATCTTATGCCTGAATCTTAGTTTTGTTTTTCTCGACCTTCCTGATTCAGTTTTGACCTAACGTCCATCAAAACCTTGCCGTAAGTATTTTCGGCTCGGCGGTCACGACCACAACCCCAATAATAATCGTATTGGCTATTTTCCAGTATCTTCCTGCTACCGCTATCTAAAAGAAGCTGAGCGACCTGAGGATGGCTACGACAATAAGTATAAACCGCTCGCGTCATAACCGTTCGTTTGACTTGAGCCCAGTCTTTTCGAACTTTATGAAAGCGAGATCTACCCATGCGCCTCGCCTGTTTGGCGGTTGACGATTTCCGGATCTTTTCAAAGTAGGAAGGAGAAGTTTCCTGAAACTTCATCGCCTGATAGTAATGCTCGATACTCGGCCACAATAAACCCTCGAGTAAAAAAGAAGCCAGCTTATGAGTACCAAGCGCTTCGTCTTCATTGCTACGTGATAGAAATAATGCATCTTCGTCTAAATCAGGAAATAACAAATTTTTTACTCTTGGACTGTTGAAAAAGCCATCATACCCGATACGTCTTGATCAAAACAGTGGTGAGCGTACACTCGAAGTTACCGAGCGTACTCACCACTTAAGGCGTTCAATGACTCTGTCTAATCTTTAACACGAATAACAATAAACGAAGGACTTCCTTGACGAACGATCAATGCCGGAACAGCTCTATCTGAAGGAAGACTCTCTACCACCTTTTGAAATTCTTTTACCGACGTGAATTTCTGGTTATTGAGTCGAGTGATGATATCACCCTGTTTAATCCCTGCTTCACGTGCTGCACCCGACTCTACCTGGATAACATGAACACCGCCATCCAAATTCAAATCATCCAAGGTCTCATGATCAAGTTCTCGCACTTTAATGCCAATACGGTTCGTCTTCTCTACCTGAGGTTTATTTTGTAAAGCGCTCGCACTTTCGTCAGTCGGAAGCTCACCAATCTCGACACTCACTGATTTCTCATCTCCATCACGAACAACTTTTAGTTTGGCCTTGTCACCAACCTTTGTTCGCCCTACCAGCTGCGGTAGTTCAGATGAGAAATCAATCTCTTCTCCTTCATACTCGATAATTACATCACCAGTTTGAATACCTGCTTGGTCTGCAGGCGAGTCCTCAACCACCTGAGCAACTAAAGCACCGTAAGGACGATCCAAACCAAAGGAGTCAGCAAGATCTTTGTTAACTTCCTGGATCAAGACCCCTAACCAACCACGCGCGACATAACCTTGGCCTTTGAGCTGAGCTACGACCTCCATTGCGACATCAATTGGAATCGCAAAAGAAACGCCCATAAAGCCACCTGAACGAGTATAAATTTGAGAATTAATACCAACAACTTCACCATCCATATTGAATAGTGGGCCGCCAGAATTACCTGGATTAATCGCTACGTCAGTCTGAATAAAAGGTACATAATTTTCGTTAGGGAGGCTACGCCCCTTGGCACTAACAATTCCGGCAGTAACGGTGTAATCAAAACCAAAAGGAGACCCTATAGCAAAGACCCACTCACCAACCTTAAGCGGCTTTGACTTACCCAACTTAACTGCTGGCAAATCATCTGCTTCAACTTTCAAAACGGCCAGGTCTGAACGTTTGTCAGCGCCAATGAGTTCAGCTTTTAATTCACGTCGATCACTAAAACGAACATAAATTTCATCAGCACCATCGACGACGTGGTTATTAGTTAGAATAATGCCATCTTCACTTGCGATAAAGCCTGAGCCCATCGACTGCATACGCTTCTTGCCGTTAGGCTTTCCTGATTTTGGTGGGCCGCCAAAGAAATGCCGGAAGAACTCCGGGATTTGCTCCATATCACCCTGAAACTGGAACTGGGAAGGTCGCTCGGCATGGCTAACCGTACTAATATTAACGACCGATTCCGCATGCTCTTCAACTAACTCGGTAAAATCCGGCAGATCTGCAGCATGGCTAGAGAGACTCAATACACTGATTGCAGCCATCAAGAATAGCAAGGAGCTGAGTTTATTTATGTACTTCATGAAGAATCCTCAAGAGAGTATGTAGTTAGAACGTACCCTCATTTTTGAGGCCGAAGGGCTAGTTTTCAACTTAAAAATACGTAACGGGGGAGCAAGGTTAAAGAGGAAAAATACTAGTCTATAGCCCGGTCTACGGCTACAATATGTGGCTGAAAGTCTGGATCACTTTTATGCTCGCTAGCAAAACGTCTAGCCAAATAAAGCCCTAATCCAAAGCCACAAATGGACGCCAGCAAGGTCGCGGCATCATTTAAGGCTAAATAACTTTCCGCAAGCACAGCACAAAGAATCATTAAAACCAAGGGAAGCACATACATCACGAGGGAGGCCTGCAGGAAAGTTTTCTCTGGAACTGCGAGGGTTACATAATCCCCTACTTGTACATCAAACTCGTTATCAAGCTCAAACTCAATACATTTTCGTTGGCTACTATCATTGACTAGCTTTTGGCCACAGCCCGCTTTCATCTGGCAACTCTCACAGGCACTTTTTCTATCGATACGAACCGATATACGCCCATTAGTTGTTGAGTCATCAGCAATGACTATAGCTTGTTCTTTAATCATTAAACTAACCTTACATGATCGGTTTGACTGATTTCGCAACCTTCATTGCAGTCATAGCAGGAACTTCGCCAACAACCGTCACATGATAGTCATGACCATCAACACTGTGATCAGTTGAATAGGCAGTTGTTGCACCCACCTGTGTCGCACCTTCAGGCATAGTTCCCTTATCAACCGACTCGATAAATATACTGAAGGTTGCCAGGCCATCACTATAGACCATTACATGCTCACCTTCTTTTGCCTCTCCATTTATCTTTTCATAGCCATTAGGCAAAAATTCAACTTGCCACATCAGGGAACGCGACCAGGACATACCTTTGTCTGCCGTTTTGATCATTTCATGCTTAATCGCTTTCCCTGCCCCCATTACATCGAAAACGGTCGAGTCAATATTATTTGGGTACTCTACATGTGTGTATTGGAAACGCTCCAAGGCTTTATGCTCTTGGTCAATTAACTCAGACTTTAGGAGCAGGCCTTTCTCTTCATCTATCCATAGCTTATAGCTATAACGTTCATCGTCATTGGCAGATATTTCCACCACAACACATGAACGCTCTATCATTCTCTCTTTCCCCTTAAGAACTAAAGAGTAATGACTCTTACCAGGCATAAAACCAACAAACTTATTAGTAAAGTTATTGGAAAGAGGACTGTTTTCTACCTCTACAACTCTGTTATTCGGAAAGACGCACATTACCCGCTCACCATCACGGACAATTTCGCCCATCTCGCCATCGAGTTGCTTTAAGCGCTCTTTCTCAAGACCCTTCTCGTACTGGTGAATAACACTCATGGTACTCGACATAGCACCTCTCGAGAACATAAAGCGTCCACGATAGTTCTGCTCTACAGAGGCTTGTTGCATAAACATCAACCAATCAATTGCTTCCCAGGCGCTGCGCTCCTTTGGAAACTGATAAGTCCATTCCTCCTTGGCGCCTTGAGCATAGAGCGGCGCACCGACAAGACAAAAAAGTAGCAACAACCCACGCAGAAGAACTTTAGTATTAAGCTTATTCAAATCAATTAACATGATGATATTTTCACTTCCAAGCTCAGCTTATATTCCAACAGAATTGACACTTGCAACCCTAGCCAAAGGCATAAAACCAGACTGAGTACCACGTATCGAGTGTTCAGCATGCCTCAGTAAATACTGACTAAAATGACGCGCCTGCTCTTCAGTCATCTCAACAACAACCTTAGGCTCTTGCGCAGAAACTTTAAGCAGCGCACCTTCAGCAGAAATATTCGCAGCAGTGCTTTGTATTTCATCATTCAGTTCAGTCGTACCTTGAAAAGCAAAAATAAAGGCAAAAGCGACACTGGCCGCTAAGGCAAGCCAAGCACGACTTCCGCCTCTTTTGCTCGACGATTCAGAGCTATCATCAAGAAGCGGAACAACTTTTTGATCCTCACGGCGATCAGCAAGATTCTGAGGGACAGTACCTTCTACGCTATCCATCTCGGTACTCATATCGAGTGAAGGTTCAGCTGCATTGTCCCGGATTGCCGCAGCCACCCCGGCACTAATATCAATATTGAAGTGGCTTTCACTATCTCGTTTCAGCACCTGACGCGCCTCATGATAGCGCCCCCACAGTAGCTGCACCTCTTGTTCATCGGAGTGACCGAGTATTCGCTGAAGTTCCAGCTCATTTGACTCATCATCCATCAACGCTGATATAGACTCTCTTAATCTCTCGTCCATTAATCACCTCTCATGGCTTTGATCTCATTATCAATCGCTTCTCTAGCCCTAAATATACGCGACCTAACAGTTCCAACCGGGCATTCCATCACCGCCGCAATTTCGTCATAACTTAAATTATCAAACTCCCTTAGCGTCAAAGCGATGCGCAAATCTTCAGGCAGCTTTTTAATCGTATTCTTGATCACAGCTTCCAACTGGTCTTTACTCAACAACTGTTCAGGTGATGCGGTATCTTTTAAAGCACTGGCATTTGGGTTTAACTCCGCACCCTCAAGCTCACAATCACTTGACGGGGGTCTCCGACCTTTGGATTGAAGGTAGTTTTTAGCGCAGTTTATAGCAATACGATAAACCCAGGTATAAAAGGCACTATCCCCTCTAAACCTGTCTATTGCTCGGTAGGCCTTTATAAAGGCTTCTTGGGTTACATCAGCGACTTCATGGTAATCACTAACATAGCGAGACACGACTGCTGCAACCTTGTTTTGGTACTTTATGACCAGTAAATCAAAGGCTGCTTTATCGCCCCGCTGCACACGGACCACTAACTTCTGATCTATACTCGTGTCAGCGTCAGTTTTTTCAGGCAGTGTGGTATGAGTCATATTTTTAGTTTTTTGTTGAAATATCACTACATTATCGCTCAGAGCCTCGAAAATTAAAACGCCTTCTCGCTGTTTTAACACTTCTTTACCCTGCTCTACATGACTCAAACATTGTTTAAAATTATTGACTGTCACACCTATGTCCCACTTTGTCATTCTATGCGCTTCGATCTTTAAGCGCTAATCGCTATCTCTATAGAATTGAGACATTTCATTTACAAATAAGTTCAATATCTAAATAATAGCGGCCGTTAACTTATTGAATGAGTACCGATAATGTCTTCTTCCTATACCTATGATGTTCTAATAATTGGCAGCGGCGCCGCTGGACTAAGTGCTGCTCTCGGTTTGAATAAAGACTTATCTGTTGCAGTGATATCAAAGGCAGGTCTATCTAGCGGCTCGACACCTTGGGCGCAAGGCGGAATTGCAGCGGTGCTCAGCGAGAAAGATGATATCGAGTCTCATATCAGAGACACACTTAATGCAGGTGCTGGTTTATGTCACGAAGACGCAGTCAGGCAGACTGTAGAAAACGGCAGACAGAGTGTCTCCTGGTTAGTTGATCAGGGTGTTGACTTTACCAAGATGGACAACGCTGAAGAAGACACTTATCACCTAACCAAAGAAGGTGGTCACAGTCACCGCCGCGTGATTCACGCGGACGATGCGACTGGCTTGGCAATCTCTACAGCACTTTGTTCGCAGGCAGAGTTAGCAGAAAATATCGATATTTTTGAAAACAGGGTTGCGGTCGACCTTATCACACACAAAAAGCTTTTCTTACCTGGCAATCGCTGCGTCGGGGCTTATGTACTTAACCAGTCCAGCGATCATGTCGAGCTATTCAAAGCACGATTCGTCGTACTGGCAACTGGCGGCGCAAGCAAAGCTTACCTATACACAAGCAACCCTGACGGCGCCAGCGGTGATGGCATTGCCATGGCCTGGCGTAGTGGTTGCCGCGTGGCCAATATGGAGTTCAACCAGTTTCACCCTACCTGCCTTTACCACCCACAAGCTAAGTCCTTTTTGATAACTGAAGCGGTACGTGGCGAAGGTGGAAAGTTGTTACTGCCAAATGGCGAACGATTTATGCATCGTTTTGATAAGCGAGAAGAATTAGCGCCGCGTGACATTGTCGCTCGAGCTATTGACCATGAAATGAAACGTATCGGTGCCGACCATCTTTATCTTGACATTAGCCACGAGCCAGATGATTTTATCAAGTCTCACTTCCCGATGATTTATGAGACTTGCTTGAAGTTTGGTATCGATATCTGCCACCAGGCAATTCCCATCGTCCCTGCTGCACATTATACCTGCGGAGGCATTATGGTGGACCACCGAAGCCGTACTGATGTTAATCAACTCTATGCAGTTGGCGAGGCGTCGTTCACGGGTTTACATGGCGCAAACCGAATGGCCAGCAACTCCCTGACTGAATGTATCGTTTATGGACAGGCAGCAGCCAATGATATCAATAGAAAGTCTGCAGATATTCCCGAGCCACCCGATGCCCCTTTATGGGATGAGTCCCAAGTAACCGATTCTGACGAGGATGTTGTAATTTCGCATAATTGGGATGAGTTAAGGCGCTTTATGTGGGATTACGTCGGCATTGTTCGAACGAATAAGCGGCTTCAGCGAGCAAAGCACCGTGTTGATCTTTTACATCAAGAGATACTTGATTATTACAGTAACTACAGCGTGACGAATGACCTGTTAGAACTAAGAAACCTTGTCACGGTTGCAGACCTGATCATTTGCTCCGCAATCCAGAGAAAAGAAAGCCGAGGCCTTCACTATACACTAGACTACCCGGAGCGACTCCCCAGTGCCAAGGATACGGTTTTAACCCCCACTAATTATTCCACCCGAGACTGGTAAACCGAACTAGAACTTTATATCGGCTTACTTAGTTTAGGAAACCTGCTCATCGTGTTTTGGAGCAAGCCACCGACGAATGGTCTGCTCTAACTTATCTTTTTCCACCGGTTTGCTCAAATAGTCATCCATACCGGCCTCTATACACTTCTCGATATCACCTGACATAGCATTAGCAGTAACAGCAATGATTGCGGGCTGCACAAGCCCTTGAATAGCCCTAATATTACGAGTAGCCTCTAGACCATCCATTCTTGGCATTTGCCAGTCCATCAAAATCAAATCGTAATGAGATTTTTGAACAGCCTCCAGTGCTTCAACACCATCGTTGGCGATATCAGCTTTCAGATTCAAATAGTCAAGCATTATCATCAATACCTGCTGATTAACCTTATTATCTTCGACGACTAATATTTTACTATGAGGCGCAAAGCCCAAGTCTTCACCATGTTGAACATTATCAAGCTTGATGTTATCGCTCTCATGACTTCCATCATGACAGGTAATTTCTGCTAATAATTCATCATACCTTAGTGGTTGAGACAAAAAGCTGATTCTAAAACGCCCTGAGAAAGAAGGATCTTTAATCTCACTGCATTCATCCTTATCAGTCATTAAAACAGTTTTATGGTTTTTAAGGGGGTCAGGCAGCTGGGATTCCATTGACTCGAGTTCATATAGCAAGGTGGAATCAACCGATACTGTTACCAAGGAATCAGGGCTTTCTTTAGCCAACACTGACAACCAGGATGAGACACTAACGAAGGTTTCAAATTCAATCTTTGCTGCTCTAAAATACTGTTCCAGCACACTGTTTTGGAAGTGATCCTTGCCTTCCAGCAATAGAACTTTAGTCGGCAATGCAGTTTTTCTTTGAGCGTCATGTAGTACTACATTTTTGTCTTGCTGGCATTGCAGTTTGAGTTTGAAAATAAACGTTGTGCCAATACCTTCTTCACTTCTAAAGTCTACGCTACCACCCATCAACTCAGCCAAGTGCTTACAAATAGTCAACCCTAAGCCCGTACCGCCATACTTTCCAGTTGTCGAAGAGTCACCTTGAACGAAAGGAGTAAACAGCTTACTTTGCGCAGTTTTTGATAGCCCTATACCGGTATCTCGAACTTCCACAATTAGCTGGGTATTGTTGTCATTCTGGTAAGCCGATTCCAACCACAATTCAACTCGCCCGGAACTGGTAAACTTGACCGCAGTTGCAGCAAGATTCAGAATAACCTGTCGTATTCTATTCGGGTCGCCTTTGACCCAGCGATTGATATCTGGAGATAGATAATAAATAAATTCCAAACGCTTTTCTTGTGCCTGAAAATTGATTAGATCTGCACAGTCATCAACTACCTGACGCAAATCGAAAGGAATGCTTTCTAGATCTAACTGATTCGCCTCGATCTTAGAAAAGTCCATTATATCGTTAATTAAGGACAATAAAGCCTGAGCTGAAGAGTTGATAACATTTACAAACTTATCCTGCTCAGCATCGAGTTTGGTTTTCTTTAACACATCCGACAAACCAATGATGGCATTCATTGGCGTTCGAATATCATGACTCATGGATGCGAGAAAAATATTTTTACTTCTGTTAGCGCTTTCAGCAACTTCTCTGGCGTCATCCAACTGTGAGTTTCGCTGCTTAAGCTCATCTAAGGTTTCACTCAGCTGAGAGGTACGAATATTAAACCAGCTCGCTAACTGGGAAAGTTCGCTACTGCTAGGTATTTTCAGACGCGTTACGTAATCTTCACGGCTAACAAGCTTTCTCACCTGCTGGGTCAGCTTATTAATAGGCTCCATGAAGACCAGGTTGAAGAAGATAATATAAGAGAGAGCACTGAAAACTAACAGTACTAAGAGATTGCTTAATAGGCCGTCAGATATTTCATCTACTACCGCAATACTATACCGGGCAGGCATAGATAGTACGATCTTCCAGCCAATATTGGGAAGGCTCAAGACTCTGATTGATGAAGCCTCTAATAGAATAGGGTCATCTTTCAAGATTAGTGGTTTATTTGTTGAGGCTTCAAACCGCAAACCTAACAAGAAAGCGGCTATCGTAGAGCCTTCTTCAACTTCAACCTGATAAGATTCTTCAGCCAGCACCTCTGCTAAGCGTTTAACTTCAGCACTGAATTTATCATCACCTGCCCCATTACTGAGCGAAGTACTTACCGTTTTAAGGTAACTTTCTATTTGCTGGAAACCGGAGTTAGTTGCTGAAATGTCTGACATAGTCGGATATTCATGTTTGACGAAGCCTTTGAGGTCTAGGAACTGAGCTTGCTTATTAACTTCGACTGGGAATGACAGTAAGCGATTATTTCGATCTAAGGCAAAAGCATAGCCCCCAATTAATTTTGCCTGCTCAGACATAAACTCAGACAAGCCAGTTAACCTTAGATCGATTGTTGCGACACCCTTGAAAACGCCATTCTCGAACATTGGCACCGTACAAGTTACCATCGGTTCTAATGAATAAGGGTCCATATAAGACTTTGACCAGTAAGCACGCCCGTGTTTTAAATAACGGGCAGGAACATACCATTCTTCGTTGTGGTAGCCATTCCCTTTGGGGTCGTTGTAATCGTCGAAATACTCTAAGACACCTTGCTCATTTCTCCCCCAAAAAAAGGACCGACGTTCCACGCCTTCTTTGAACTGATTGGGTTCGGGCCAAACACCACCACCGGCAACAAGCTTTGACATTCCCGCTTGATCAATAACCTTTGGCAATAAATCTTTAAATGTAGCAACATCTTTGGAAAGCGAGACACCGAGTTTTGCTAAAGTCGTGGTCAATGTCTCAGTCGCAACAAGGCGTTGTTGCAGCTTTAAAACAATATTCTGGCCAATCTCTCGATTTAGCTTTTCAGCCTGCTCGGAAATGACCTGCTTGCCTTTTGTCTGAGTCACAAAATAGCTGGCGGCTACAACTGCTGCGATAAACAGAACAAGGCCCAAGCTCATTTTAAAGATCAAACTGCTGAAGACTCTATTTCTGGGACCTACATGTGCACTTCGTTCAGCTCTAGCACAGTCATCCTGGTGCTGAGTATGCTTATTAGTTGAAAGATCTTCTGATAGTTCTTTGGTGATTTGTTCCGTTCTTGGATCTCTTCGCTTCATTGAAGGGCCAACAACTTTCTTACTTTCCTGCTTCATAGCACTCGTTCTTTCGTCCAAGAAATATGGAAAAAGTATAGGCAATAGATTGGTAAAAGAGAAATTCGAAGCTCTATTCCAAAGAAAGAACGCCTGCTTTTACGATAATAATCATGAAACTGGCTCTAAATACTCAATAATATATTGAACACTTACTCGCCCTCGAAACTCGTTTATTCCCGGTTTAAAGACCACTCTAGCCATTTCAGGCAAGTGCTGACTTACCCATGGACTATTAAATTGAATCGCGTCAAACAACTCATGACCACCTTCCATTTTTAATACTAGCTTGAGGTGTTTTTCTTTTAATACTCTGCTCTGTACCAATTCAAAGGTATTTTCAAAACAAGGTTCTGGAAAGCGTTGACCCCAAGGCCCAGCAGCTTCAAGCTCTCTTATTTGCTGAACTGTTGACTCATACTCATTCAATGGGCCATCGGTAAGGATAACCGACTCCATATCCTCTTCCCTCAATAACTCTCTTACGACTTGGTCAAACGCTTCATTAAAATGCGGATAGCTCGCTTCATCAATCGACAAACCCGCCGCCATCGCATGGCCACCAAACTTTTTAATCAGCTCTGGGTGGCGCTTAGATACCAGGTCCAGAGCATCGCGCATATGAAGCCCGGGTATAGAGCGCGCAGATCCTTTTAGCTCCCTATTCTGAATCAGCGGATCATCGCTAGCAGGCGCAAAAGCGATTACGGGCCGATGAAATAGCTCTTTGATACGTGAAGCTAATATCCCAATGACACCTTGGTGCCAATGTGGCTCATATAAGCTCAACCCCCACGACAAGTTCTCAAGAGCCAAGCTTTCCGTAGACTTGTCCAGAATGCTTTGTACCTGGGCTTCAGCATCCTGTTTCATTTCGGCTTCAATGCGCTTGCGCTCGACATTCAGCTGGTCCAGGCGCTGCGCGATAGACATTGCCCTAACCTCGCTATCAGCTAATAGGCATTCGATACCCTGTGACATATCATCAAGGCGACCCGCCGCATTTAGCCGCGGACCAACGATAAACCCCATATCACTCGATTTAACGCCCGACAACTCCTTACCCGCGAGCGACAAAAGCGCTTTGATTCCAGGACGACAATAACCTGCCCGAATACGTTTAAGCCCTTGGGAAACCAGTACGCGATTGTTGTGATCGAGCGCCACCAGATCAGCGACAGTCCCCAAAGCAACCAAATCAAGATATGAAGCCATATTGGGTTCTTTAAGCTGTCTCTGTTCAAACCATTGTCTCTTTTTAAGCAAGGTTCTAAGACTACTTAAAACATAAAATATAACCCCTACCCCTGCGGCATTTTTGCTGGGAAATTCACAACCGAGTTGATTTGGATTCACGATTGCATCAGCTTTAGGTAGGGTATCTCCCGGCAAGTGATGATCAGTAACCAAAACCTTAATACCGAGTGACTTGGCCCGCTCTACGCCTGCTTCACTAGCAATACCATTATCAACAGTAACGATTAGGTCAGGCTTTAATTTTGCAGCATAGTCAACGATTTCTGGCGTCAGGCCATAGCCGAATTCAAAACGGTTGGGCACAATATAAGAGCACTCTTTCGCCCCCATCTCTCGAAGTACAAGAACAGCCAAGGCTGTACTCGTCGCACCATCGCAGTCAAAGTCTCCAAGAATTAAGATATGCTGCTGTGCAACGAGCGCATTATATAAAACTTCAAGCGCCTCGTTCAGGCCTTTTAGAGAAGATGATGATTCCAGGTCAGCAAGTTGATAGCTTAACTCTTTCGCACTGTGCACCCCTCTCGCCTGATAAATCCGGCTTAATAATGGCGAAAACCCGTCCATCACCGGAGCCCCTTCCGAGAGCGTGCGTCTAACTATTTTCATCATTGGAGCCTGTTTGGTAAAAGTAAGAACCGACGAAGTGAATTACATAAGCCACAAAAAAGCCGGAACAGCGTCCGGCTTTTTTAATCACAGATATGCTTAGCCGCGTCTGTGCTTTGCGACAAAGGCATGTACTTTAGCCATGTCATTTGGAAGAACCTCATAACGCTCTTCCCTATCATAAAGGTCTTTCATATGGTGGGGAAGCTCTGGCGCTACATCAAGCCCGGACTTCTCGACAGCTTCAGGAAACTTAACAGGGTGTGCAGTAGCCAAGGTAATCATTGGTATACTGCCATCACGGCGGCACTCGCGTGCGGCACCCACACCAATAGCAGTGTGTGGATCAATCAAGTATTCAGTCTCTTCGTAAACATCCTTAATCAACTGACATGTTTGCTCATCATTCAGAGACCAGCTATCAAAGAGCTTTCTGGCAGCACGCCAGCGATACTCTTCTACGGAACCTTCGTCAGTTTTCCAGGATTCCATCTGCTTCGCCAAAGCCTTTCCGTCGCGTCCATATAAGTCGAACATTAAACGCTCAAAGTTGCTTGAGACCATAATATCCATACTTGGGGAAAGTGTGTGCTCTAAAGGCTGCATTTTATAGTGATTAGCACTGATAAAACGATGCAGAATGTCATTTTTGTTAGTAGCAACAACTAACTGACTAATAGGTAAACCCATATTCCGAGCTAAGTAACCCGCAAAAATATCGCCAAAATTACCAGTTGGAACCGAAAAAGCAACACTCCTATGAGGGCCACCAAGCGCTAAGGATGCACTGAAGTAATAGACAATCTGAGCCATAATTCGCGCCCAGTTTATTGAATTCACAGCAACCAGGCGAGTACCTTCTAAAAAGGACTGGTCAGCAAAGCTGTTTTTAACCATGTGCTGACAGTCATCGAAGTTACCTTCAATAGCAATGTTGAAAACGTTATCACCCAATACCGTCGTCATTTGTTTACGCTGTACATCCGATACTCTGTTATGCGGATGCAAAATAAAGATGTCGACGTTGTCGCAGTGTTTACAGCCTTCTATCGCGGCAGAACCAGTATCGCCAGAAGTCGCACCCATAATAACTACACGCTCATTTCTTTTCTTAAGCACATAATCCAACAAGCGACCTAGTAGCTGTAAGGCAAAGTCTTTAAATGCCAGTGTAGGACCGCGGAATAACTCCATCACCCACTCGTTAGCATCCACTTGCACTAAAGGTGCGACGGCAGAGTGATCAAACACCTCATAGGTTTTTTCAACCATGTCCCTGAAATCATCTTCAGGAATTTCACCTTCAACAAAGGGGTACATAACATTGAAAGCTAACTGAGAGTATGGAAGGCCTGCCCAGGATGCGATTTCTTCCTGAGTAAAACGAGGTAAGGTTTCGGGTACATAGAGCCCACCATCTGGCGCTAAACCAGTCAACAAAACATCTTCAAATGATAAAGGGGGCGCTTCGCCGCGTGTGCTAATATATTTCACGTTTATCTATCCAAGCAAAATTTCTATCGTAAACAAGAAGGCTCTGCCTTCAGGTTCTTCTAATTAATGGTTAAAGTGCTCAACGCGTATCTTCACGACTTCTTTTCTTGTCGTTTCAAGCGCTTCTATCTGCTCTATAGCAGTATTAATTTGCTTCTCTTGCACTTCATGGGTCAATAATACAAGCGGAATGCAATCACCCTCTCGGTCGGTTTCTTTTTGCATCACTGACTCAATATTAATCCCCAGGTCACTCATAATCGACGCGATCTTGGCCAATACGCCCGGGTGGTCCTCAGCAGTAACACGCAAGTAATACGCAGAAGATATTTCTTCGATTGGCAGTACCGATAAGTCTTGAATCTTGTCAGCGCTGAAGCCAAGGTAAGGAACCGGTACAAAGCCTTTATTATCGCCTATTCGTGCGATATCAATAATATCCGCAATTACCGCTGAAGCTGTTGCTTCTGAGCCAGCACCGGCACCATAGTACAATGTTTGACCAACCGCATCACCATCGACCAATACCGAGTTCATTACGCCATCGACTTTAGCGATCAGCTGGTCCTGAGGGATTAACGTCGGATGAACTCGAAGCTCAAAACCATTTTCATGCTTACGCGTAATACCCAAGTGCTTTATGTTATAACCTAAAGCATCGGCATTAACGACATCAGCTGGTGCAATTTTACTAATGCCTTCAGTAAAGGCTTTTTCAAACTCTAAAGGAACACCAAACGCTGCGGATGCCAGAATAGTTAACTTATGCGCAGCATCAATACCTTCGACATCAAAGGTTGGATCTGCTTCAGCGTAACCAAGATCTTGCGCTTCTTTTAACACATCTTGGAAATCTCGCCCTTTGTCCTTCATTTCCGTAAGAATAAAATTTCCTGTACCGTTGATGATACCCGCAAGCCAATTAACCTTGTTTGCAGCTAAACCTTCTCGAAGCGCTTTTATAATCGGAATTCCACCAGCGACCCCCGCCTCATAGGCAACAACTACTTTATGCTCGGCAGCCAGCGCAAAAATTTCGTTTCCGTGCTCAGCTATAAGCGCTTTGTTAGCCGTGACAACATGCTTGCCATTTTTAATCGCAGCACAAACAATGTCTTTAGCAAGATCATAGCCACCAATTAATTCTGCTACCACATCCACATCAGGGTTATTGACAACATCCATTACATTCGTCGAAAATTCGATACCGCTAAGGTCACAATTATCTTTAAGCTTTCTAGAGGCGACTTGAATCACCTCAACCTGACAGCCTGCTCGGGCAGTAATATCCTGTTGATTTCGTTTCAAGACATTAATCACGCCACTAGCGACGGTACCTAGACCACATATTCCAATCTTAACGGAGCTCAAGATATATTCCTCACGATCACGAATTCATTCTGACTTAAAGCAAAGCAACGACTAAATAGCTGCTACCCTGTAGCCTTAAAATATTTTGGCGGATAGTATACCTTTTCATCAAAGAAAAAGAATGGCACCACAACTTATTTTGAGACCCGCATATTTTTTACTAGCAGATCATTTCTTCACAGCTATACTTCTGAAAACTTAAATAAACAAGAATCAAATCCATGACTAAATACTTAACCGGCATCTGCTTTATTATCTTCAGCACCTTACTTTCTTCATGTGGTGGCGCCTTTAGCGGCTATAGTGACGCGGAACTTAGAAAAGCTTATCGTGACTGTGACTACAACAAACTTTCTCCAGCCGGAGCTCAGCGCTGCAACAACATCAAAAAAGAATGCGACTCACGCAGAAAAGACAAGGGGTTTAGGTGTTAAATTCGACAGCGATAAAAAAAGGCCCGATGAGGGCCTTTTTTTATTAGCTAGCAACTATAGAACACCAAGCGCTTTCCCAAGTTTTTGGGCATTTAAATAACCTGGAATTAAACGACCACTTTCTAAAACAATTGCCGGCGTGCCACTTATTCCCATTGCCTGCCCTAACATATACTGGTCCTGTACAGGGTTGGCGCAAGTCTTTTCGGGAATTGACTTACCATTCTTAGCATCAGTCATCGCTTCGAGCTTATCTTCAGCACACCATGCTGATACGTATTTACCATATGAGTCACTCCCAACACCTGCACGCGGATATGCCAGATAACTAACCTCTATCCCCATATCATTCAAAGCTGGAATTTCTCTATGAAGCTTACGGCAATAACCACAATCAATATCAGTAAATACTGCTATACGAGCCTTGGTTTCACCCTTTGCAGGAAATACAATTTTATCCTTACCCTGAACTGAAGAAATTTGCTCAATTCTGGCGGTCTCGCGACGCTTTTCAGTCAGGTTTTCAATTCGCCCTGTCTTCGTTGCATACAGATCACCGGTTAGAAAGAACTTACCATCAGAACTGACAAATAAAGCTTCACCTGAGTAGGTTGTAACCCGGTACATACCAACAATCTCACTCATCTCGACCGAGCTCAATTTCAAACCCGGCATTGCCTCGGATAAGCTTTTTCGAACCTGAGCCTCATCAGCATTCGCCGTGAGCGAAAACAGCAGACTTAGACAGATAATATACCGAACTAAACGCATACAAACCTCTATAATTAAAACCTATGTAAGGCTTGGCAAAAAACCAAGCCGTTTTTTAATTGAACATTATTTGTATGACAAGCTAAACGGAATTAAGTTCATCTACAAGAACTTATCGTTAACATTTTGTTATGTAGTACTAGGCTCTAGGATGAAAATCTTGATGTAAATCGTATAAGCGCTGTTTAGCTATATGAGTGTAAATCTGAGTTGTTGACAAATTTCCATGCCCCAGTAATAGCTGTACAACACGCAAGTCTGCACCATGATTCAAGAGATGAGTTGCGAAAGCATGTCTTAAGGTATGAGGTGATAATTTTTTGTTAATACCGGACTCAATCGCATACTTTTTAATTCGATGCCAGAATGTTTGCCTTGTCATTTGCTGTGATCGAGAACTTGGGAAGATGACGTGACACCCAGATGAGCCCGCTAGCTCTGGCCTGGCTTTCGACAAGTATTCGTCCAGCCAATCCAAGGTCGGCTCCCCCACAGGAACCAAACGCTCCTTACCACCCTTTCCAAATAAACGAATTAAGCCTTGCTGGACATTTAGTTGCTCAAAATTCAGGGATACCAATTCTGACACCCTTAGGCCGGAGCCATACATAACCTCTAACATTGCCCTATCACGCAAGCCAAGCACCTCAGAAACGTCCGGAGCCGCCAATAACTTCTCAACCTCTGCTTCAGTAAGAGAACTGGGCAGCATACGCGGCAACTTGGGGTTATCTATATTGAGTGTTGGGTCTATGGCGATTATGTTTTCGCGCACTAGAAAGCGGTAGAAGCGCCTTAAACAGGATAATAAGCGTGAACTGGACGAAGACTTAAGCCCTCTTTCCAAGCAGTCCGATAGATAATCATAGATATCACTTTCGCCAGCCTGATGTAGCTCTAAAGTGCGCTTTTTATGGAGCCACGAAGCAAATTGCTTTAAATCGGATCGGTAAGCAGACAAGCTATTGTCACTTAGCCCATTCTCTAGCCACAAAGTGTCAAGAAAACGCTCTGTATACGTCATCACCCATTCACCACCAAGGAGAAAGCAAAAAAGGCAAGCGCCCTAAAGCCACTTGCCTTTTTTAAAAGATAAATTAAGCAGTATTAAAACTTAGCTCAACTTCTCTTTAATTCGAGCAGCCTTACCACTTAGCTCACGCAAGTAGTACAACTTAGCCTGACGAACATCACCACGACGCTTAACTTCGATGCTATCAACCTGCTTACTGAAAGTCTGGAATGTTCTCTCAACACCAACACCGTAAGAAATCTTACGAACCGTGAAAGAAGAGTTAAGACCACGGTTGCGCTTAGCGATAACAACACCTTCATAGGCCTGTAGACGCTCACGGTTACCTTCTTTAACTTTTACTTGAACAACGACTGTATCACCAGGGCCGAATTCTGGAATCTCTGCCGTCATTTGCTCAGCTTCTAAGGCGCTGATAATGTTATTCTTGCTGCTCATTTTACACTCCTAAAAATGATAAACCTAAAGCCTCAGG
>NZ_LWFE01000558.1:0-3777 GCF_001635675.1 Oleiphilus sp. HI0061
AGTAATGTCTTCGGGCTTTGTATCGTTTGTCAGATATAGGGTCATTAAGGGAGTGAAATCGACTCCTTCAGGTATAGCGTTTTCAATTCTGGCTTTATAAGCAAGTGCCATTTCTGTGTTAACAACAGGCGGGACAAGGTTAGGCATCACTATCGCTCGCTTAAAGCACCGAGCGGTTGCCGGGACAGTTTCTGCGAGCATGTCTCCATCTCGAAAGTGAAGGTGCCAGTCATCGGGGGCTTGAATAGTGATTTCTTGCATGGGATATCCTGAATCAAAAATTTAAGCTTATATTATGCCTGAAAATATAGGCTTCAGGAAATTCAGGGTGGGAGGACAAGGTATGGATGACTAACTTGTCTGGAGGGATCTCAGGCGCTTACTTTGCCAACTCTATTTTGCCAAGCAGGCCTGCATGGTCTGAGAGGTAAGCCCGCTGGTATTAGGCATATCTCCGTTTGACTGCTTGGCACGTAAAATTCTCAAACGCTCAATTGTGCGACCTTTCGGGTTAATTGAAATGTGACCGGCGCATTTTTTTATCCGTATTTCCCATCTACACGGGGGCTTGTCCATACGGGAATAAAGGCTAGGCAGAATAATGAAAATGCTATGATCCACAGACCACCGGAAATATTGACCCAAAGCAAGTGACTACCCGGAGCAATGGCTGGTAGAAAAAACCTAATGATGGCAGCCAGAGAAAGAATAAGCAGGGCGGGCCCTAAAGTCTTTGGTAGATGCTTAAGGTTTCGCCCTGTATGGCCCGTTGATACGCGTGCCATCATGCCCATGGTCATAACGCCAATAGCGCCGACAGCAAAAGCATGTATGGACAAATAAGGCGACAGTGAAAGTCTGGTTTCAAATACAAAAATTAAAAAGCCGATGGTAATTGAACCCAGGGTTACGAAGAAACTCCATAGCAAAGGGGATTTCCATATACCTGATGTATACCAGCCGATCATACGTATGGTCGTGATAATGACCATGAGTGCCGCAGCAGTCTGCGCGAGGGTGATATAGTTGGTAAAGAGGGTTGCGATAAAAAACACTAAAAAGACCAGCATACTTGAGATATCGAGAATTCTAGAGTTAAACAAGGTCACTTCGTAGCCTACCCCTCGTTCAATAAAAAGAGGAATAATCCGACGCCCGATGGTCAGGATCAGACCGACAACGATATAGAGGCCTGCGTAGAGGGATGTATGTGCACCTGAATCACTAAAACCAAGTGCTTGAGCATAGAAAAAGGCATTCCCGACTGCAATCAGCACTAGCTTCGAAAGAATCGCCATTTGACGCCATTGTTTGACTTGGATGATCGGCTTGGCAATAGCGTAGCCGAGACAAACGATAAAGATGAGGTCGAAGAATGCAGCGAGTGATAGTACGTTAATCAGCCACATTAGGCGTGCCAGGGCCCACAAAGAAAAGAGGATCATGAGCGGTTTGCCGTGAGGAGTCTGTAGGCCGGTCCAGTTTTTTACTGCGGTTAACAAAAAGCCGGCGATTACTGCCACGGCGTAGCCATAGATCATTTCATGAGCGTGCCATTGAAAAGGGCTGATGCTATTTGAATTAAAAGACCAGGCTTGGTTTAGAAAGAGTAACCATACGGCGATGCTGACTAAAGAAAGGAGGCTAGCACCGGCGAAAAATGCACGAAAGCCAAGGTTGAATAATGCTGGGTGTTGAGAGCTGAGCTCGTGTTTAGGTTGCATTGACGATTCCTATGCCAGCTAGTGAGGATTGTATCACTATGACTATGGTTATTTTGTGTAGGTAGCGGGTTTCATACCGTGCTTAGCTGAAGGCATGTACTAGCCCGCTAGCGAGCTATGGAAAGCTCTGCCTACTAAGTAATCAATCTTTAAGGCTAGAGGGGGGGCAAGGAAGAATCAATACCTAAAAAGTAGCAAATGATCTATTAAGGTACAAGACTCAGAGCCTTTTTATAGTGCGCGGCCAAAGGCCGAGCCTGCCTTAGGATGCTATCAGCACTTTTGCAGGAGGCCCGCCCTTGAGGAGCGGGCTCTGCTTACAGGAAGATTTGTCCTTGATTAGATATTTCTAACAATTAAGCCTTTTTCAAGCGCTTCGTGAGTAAGCTTAAGCTTGGAAAGCTCCGGAACCTCGAGTTCAACTTTATAACCCGAGCCAAGAGCTGACTCAATTTCTCGGCCGTTCTTGCTGTTGAATAGCTGTGCTGCGGTGAAGGAAATATTACCTACCGGTGTTAGCAGCGTGAGCTGATCTCCAGTAGAAAGCTTGTTTTTCGCCTCAAGTTTGATGCGATTTGTGCCAAGGTCACCTTCCAGAACGTCTGCGACGAATAGTTGCTGAGTTGAGGTTGAATTGCCTGTCTCATAGTTTTGGTATTCATCAGGTACATGGCGGCGGTAAAAACCCTCTGTGAAACCTCTATTAGCCATGCCTTCGAGGTCGTCCATCAAGGCCATGTTGAACTCATGGCCGGCGGCGGCATCATTGATCGCTTGTCGGTATACTTGAGCAGTTCTTGCAGCGTAATAGTACGATTTGGTACGGCCTTCAATCTTCAGGGACTCAACACCTATATCCATCAGGCGCTGAACATGCTGAACAGCTCGTAGGTCTTTGGAGTTCATGATGTAGGTGCCGTGCTCATCTTCATAAGCAGGCATGTACTCACCAGGTCTGCCTTTTTCCTGTAGTAGGTATAAAGGGGAAACTTTTTCTAGGACGTCAGAACTTTCCGAAAGTGAAAGTGTTTGAACATTAGGGTCGTAGGTTTCAACTGCTTGGCTTGGAACAATTTCTCCGCCATCAGTCTGTTCTGCTTCGTGAGTCTGGTACTTCCAGCGACAGGAATTTGTGCAAGCGCCCTGGTTTGAGTCTCTATGGGTCATATAACCGGACAATAAACAACGGCCAGAGTAGGCAATACACAAAGCACCGTGAACGAAAACTTCAATTTCCATTTCAGGAACGCGTTGTTTAATTTCCGCAATTTCATCCAAGGATAGTTCCCGCGAAAGAATGACGCGTGTCAGGCCCTGTTGTTGCCAGAATTTCACTGTTGCCCAATTTACCGCGTTTGCTTGAACTGAAAGGTGAACAGGCACATCAGGCCATTTTTCTCGCACCATCATGATAATGCCGGGGTCAGACATAATCAGCGCATCTGGCTTCATAGCAATGACTTGCTCCATGTCGCGAAGGTAACTTTTTACCTTGTCATTGTGCGGGCTAATGTTCGATGCGATATAGAACTGTTTGCCAAGCTTGTGTGCGCGAGCAACGCCCTTAGCAAGGTTTTCAATATGGTTAAATTCGTTTTCTCTGACGCGCAAACTGTACCGTGGTTGGCCAGCATAAACTGCATCTGCGCCATAGGCGAAGGCGTACTCCATATTCTGGAGCGAGCCTGCGGGAGATAATAATTCAGGTTTTTTCATGTGTTCCGATTCGAAATTAAGGCTATTCTTTCTGCGAAATGGCGGATCCTACCTGTAATTGCTCGAACCAGTCCAGGAATTTCCCAACATTTTCACCTTTGAATATTCGGCCGTGCTGGGGAAGAAGCATGTCGATCTCTAATTTTCTGACGCGGTTGATCCAGTCATTTTTGGCTGCATTGGAAGGCATCCAGCGTTGATGGAACATTTTCATTTTCGGGATATGTGCATCAAAATCATCGACGAACATTGGGCTGTCGATAGGCTCAAGAGCCGCACCAACATCGCCAGTGAACAGGATCTTCGCGACAGGGTCATATACATGGTAGTTGCCCGA
>NZ_LWFE01000559.1:0-909 GCF_001635675.1 Oleiphilus sp. HI0061
GAATTGTAAACGGTGAAGTACCTGACGGCTTAAAAGATAAGAGAGTCTTGTCCTTGGATATGGGGGCATTGATTGCCGGGGCTAAGTTTCGAGGTGAATTTGAGGAGCGCTTGAAAGGTGTGCTTAATGAGCTGAGTAAGCAAGAAGGGCAGATAATCCTCTTTATCGATGAAATTCATACCATGGTTGGTGCTGGTAAGGCAGAGGGCTCAATGGATGCGGGGAATATGTTGAAGCCTGCACTTTCTCGAGGTGAGCTGCATTGTGTTGGCGCTACTACGCTTGATGAATATCGTGAATANATAGAGAAAGATGCTGCCTTGGAAAGGCGTTTCCAGAAAGTTCTAGTAGAGGAGCCGGTTGTTGAAGATACCATTGCTATTCTGCGCGGTTTGAAAGAGCGTTACGAAGTCCATCATGGGGTAGAAATTACCAATAGTGCAATTATCGCTGCAGCCAAGCTTTCTCATCGCTATATAGCTGATCGCCAATTACCGGATAAGGCGATAGATTTGGTTGACGAGGCAGCAAGCCAAATTCGAATGGAGATGGACTCAAAGCCAGAAGCTTTAGATCGCTTGGAGCGCCGTTTGATTCAAATGAAAATCGAGCGGGAGGCGCTTAAGAAGGAGCAGGATTCTTCATCTAAAAAGAGCCTTGTAGAGCTGAATGAGCAAATTTCTGAACTTGAAAAGGAATTTTCAGANCTGGAAGAAGTCTGGTTGGCAGAAAAGGCAGCTCTGCATGGTTCCCAGAAAGTTAAGAGTCAGTTAGAGCAGGCTAGGGTCGAATTGGAGAGTGCTCGTCGAGAGGGTGACTTTGCATTGATGTCGGAATTGCAGTACGGGAAGATTCCCGAATTGGAGCGCCAGTTGGATATGGCGAGCCAGGCTGAAATGATGGGTATGA
>NZ_LWFE01000560.1:0-597 GCF_001635675.1 Oleiphilus sp. HI0061
AAGTAAACGTCCTGGCGTCGCGACCAGAATATCAACACCTTCAATGAGTCTCTTTTTCTGAGGCTCTGCAGCGATACCACCGTACATAGCCATTGACTTTAGGTTGAGGTACTTCCCGTATTGCGTAATATTGGCTTCAATTTGCTCAGTCAGCTCACGAGTCGGGGTAATAATTAATGCTCGTATGCGCTTGCCGCGATAGTTGTAGGGAACATTAAGTTTTTCAAGCAATGGCAGCACAAAGCTCGCTGTCTTACCTGTACCGGTCTGAGATGCCGCGACCACATCTCTGCCAGCTATGATAGCTGGGATAGCTTTACATTGAATAGGGCTTGGTTCGGTGTAGCCTTTGTCTGTGATGGCCTTTAGAATGGGATCGCTTAATCCAAGCTTAGAAAATGGCATGTACACCTCAGTATCGCGTTAATCTAGGGAGTGGATTGTGCCAATAGGCTGGGTTGAAAGCTATGGTTATTTTTTGAGAGACAAGCATGGTAAGAGAAATTCGTATTGCACAAGCAACATTATCAACATATCCATGTATTATTCGGTTAGACATTTGGAAGACTAAGGCTCAATGCGATGAATGCATCAATA
>NZ_LWFE01000561.1:0-761 GCF_001635675.1 Oleiphilus sp. HI0061
GCGCCTTGGTGGGTATCTTTGGTAGCGACAGCATTTGCTATTGTTTTTGCCAAACACTTATACGGAGGAATGGGGTATAACCCCTTTAACCCGGCAATGGTGGGTTATGCTTTGGTGCTGGTATCTTTTCCTGTAGCGATGACGACCAATTGGGCAACACCGCAGACTTTATTGGACTCTCCAGCAACGCTGGGAGCAACGCTTGATGCAATATGGGGTGGTACCATAGCAGATGGTTATAGTGGGGCGACGCCTTTGGATGTCTATAAGCATGAAATTGCACACTCTACTGCGGATGTCGTTCTGCAAAATCCGGTATTTGGTGCCGGATTTTCCTTGGGTTGGGAATGGGTAAATCTGATGTTCCTGGCAGGTGGCCTGGTGTTACTTGTGAAAAAGATCATACCTTGGCAGACGCCTTTGGGAGTAATCCTTGGCTTGGCCTTGCCAGCGCTTGTCTTGGGCTATGATGCAGACCAGTTCGCACCGCTTAGCCTGCATATGCTGTCTGGTGCGACCATGCTGGGAGCTTTCTTTATAGCAACGGATCCCGTTACCTCATGTACCACGACTCGTGGCCGTTTGATTTTTGGTATTGGTATCGGTTTACTGACCTATATTATTCGCGTTTATGGTGCATACCCTGATGCCTTTGCTTTCGCTGTGCTATTGATGAATTTTGCAGCACCCCTGATTGATGTTTATACGCAGCCAAGAACTTATGGCTATGAGTCGGCAAAACGCGGCGCCAAGCAGAAAGA
>NZ_LWFE01000562.1:0-479 GCF_001635675.1 Oleiphilus sp. HI0061
TAAGTGTTTCAGGCATGACAACTAACATCGACGACTACACCGTCTACTTCAGGACGCATACGGGTAGCATTGTCCACGCTGCAATTCATTCTCTGTCTCAGGGAAGCTTAGCGTTAAGATTACCTTCGCACGAAAATATGGAGGTGGGTCCAATTAGCGTTTATATCGAAAATACCGAAGGTATTCGAAGTAACGAAGTAGCGCTTACGTTTATCCCGGAAAAAGTAGAATTTATATCCAACGGTATGAATGAGTTTGGTCAATTAGAACTAGCAATGACTCAAGCACAAGGCCTACCAGATATCCGCTATGTGTTGAATGGTTCAGCGCCAGAATACAACTACTCGGCACCGATTTCGGTTTCTGATGGCACCACGGTGACCGCTTATGTAATACAAAGGGTTGATGGCCAGGACTATGCATCAGAAGAATCTGAATTTACCCATTCGACCTGCCCTATTGCTGATATTCCTCAATCC
>NZ_LWFE01000563.1:0-768 GCF_001635675.1 Oleiphilus sp. HI0061
GGAGAGTAATGGGCTTGTCGTTTCGGTTGAAGGTAATGGCTCTCATGCAGTTGATCGTATCGTCAATGAAAAGCCTGATCTGGTAGTGTTGGATCTGATGCTTCCAGGTGAGGATGGCTTGTCAATATGTCGTAAGGTGCGTCCTAATTATAATGGACCGATTCTTATGTTGACTGCGCGAACTGACGATCTAGATCAGGTACTAGGTTTGGAAATGGGGGCCGATGATTATATGTCTAAGCCTGTTCGTCCTAGGGTTCTGCTAGCAAGAATTCGCGCCTTACTTCGTCGGATTAATGAGCATGTTGACCAATCATCAGATGCTGGTGCAGAGTCAGGTCAGGCAGCTGATGCGACCCGCTTGGTATTTAACAACCTGGTTGTTGATAGCTCAATGCGAGAGGCATGGTTGGACGATGAAAGTATCGATTTAACCAGTGCAGAGTTTGACTTACTTTGGTTATTATCCAGTAATGCAGGTAACGTGCTGAGCCGTGAAGAAATCTTTACTAACTTGCGCGGTATCGAATATGATGGTCAAGATCGTTCGATTGATGTTCGAGTCTCTAGAATTCGTCCGAAAATAGGTGATGATCCGGTTCACCCACGAAGGATCAAGACAGTTCGAAGCAAGGGCTATTTGTTTGTAAAAGAGGCTTAGTTTATAAGTCTCTCAAGCTCGGCTTGCCAAATTATTTAAAGAGTTTTGGTTTTGAAGAAAATTCTAATTCGTATTTTTATTGGCCTAGTTTCAGTGATCACTGTGCT
>NZ_LWFE01000564.1:0-754 GCF_001635675.1 Oleiphilus sp. HI0061
TCGATAGTTGCTGAAAATTGATGAGTGCCATCACCTTTTGCGACGAAATATAGGCTAGAGCCTTCTTTAGGGTGCAGCGCTGCATGAATGGCACTACGCCCTACTAAAGCGATAGGAGAAGGAGGTAAGCCCTTTATTNGGTAGGTGTTGTAGGCCGTCAGCTCTTTCAGGTGCTTACGGGTGATATTGCCTTGATAGCGATCACCTAAGCCATAGATGACGGTCGGGTCCGTTTGTAGACGCATTCCCTTAATCAGCCGCCTATTAAATACACCTGCGATTTCAGTTCGCTCATGTGCTGCTCCCGTTTCTTTTTCCACAATCGAAGCCAAGGTAAGCGCTTCATACGAGCCCTTCAATACGGTACTTTTATCTCTAGCCTGCCATTCTTCTTGCAAAATGTTCTGCAAACGCTGATGAGCACGCTTTAGGATTGATAGATCCGTATCGCCTTTATGGTACGCATAAGTATCAGGATAGAACTGCCCTTCCAGGTGCTTTATATCGTTCTTAGAGTTCAATGCCTGGATAAGTTCATCATCGCTCTTCCCTTCCAAGGTTTTACTTAGCTTCTCTTGAAGCGCCAGGGTCTTTAAGGCATCTCTGTAGCTCGTTCCTTCGATAAACTGAACCTGGTAACGAATCTGGTTATTGGATGTCAGCCACTCAAAAATAGCAGGAAGCGTCATAGGCCCTTGTAGACTGAACTCACCTGCTTTAATTTTACTAGCAAGCTTATTTTGCTTTGCGTAGA
>NZ_LWFE01000565.1:0-1132 GCF_001635675.1 Oleiphilus sp. HI0061
CCGCCTGGTACAGGAAAGATCGAGAAAAAGATTTCGCCTATTCTGCAGAGCTCCCTGCAAATAAAGTAGTTTTATTCAAACGCAAAGACGCTCAAATCAATTATCAAAGTTATTCAGATCTAAAACCCTACACCATCGGCGTTGTTCGCGGATACGCCAACCCACCAGGCTTCGATGAAGCAGGCCTAACCCTCGCCCCCGTAACGACAGATAAACAGAACCTATTAAAATTATCTGCTTCCCGAATAGATTTAGTATTAGTAGATAAAGCACTAGGAAATTACATCATTAAAACGCAAATTCCTGATATGGCAAATCAACTCTAATCACTTGAGCCACCGCTAAAAAAAGATCCGCAATACTTGATGTTTTCAAGAAGTTCGCCTGGCTACCAAATAAAACTCAATGATTTTAACGATGGTCTGAAACAACTCAAAGAGTCGGGGGAAATAAAAGCGATCCTAGAAAAGCATGGGTTACAGTAGATAACTGTATCCTATCTGGGTCTAAGGTCAAATATTAGCCCTTACCCTATAGTAAGTTCGATAAGGGGCTTTTTAGCTATTCGCTGGTTACTGAATATCTTCAGAAAACTTGTCTCGACCAGAAAAGTATAGATTCTAGTCCTTGGGTGGAGGCGGTGCGAGGACTTCTCTAGATCCATTATGGCCGGCAGCACTGACAACACCAGCTTGCTCCATTGCTTCAACCAGGTTTGCAGCTCGGTTATAGCCTACCTTCAGCTTTCTCTGCACTGAGGAGATAGATACTCTTCTGGTTTCCGTAACAAATGCTACAGCCAGGTCGAACAAGGCATCTTGTTCGTTGTCTCCACCACCTTCTTCTGCAAAGGCTGCTACCGCGGGGTCTGAGCTATCGCCACCAGATAGAACCTCTTCAAGATAATTAGGTTGCCCGCGTTCTTTCCATGCTTCAACCACCTTATGAACTTCGTGGTCATCAACAAAAGCACCGTGAACACGAATTGGCACACCACTACCTGGTGGCATATATAGCATATCACCGTGACCCAAGAGCTGCTCTGCTCCACCCTGGTCCAATACGGTTCTAGAGTCGATCTTTGATGATACCTGGAAGGATATACGGGTAGGAACGTTTGCTTTGATCAAAC
>NZ_LWFE01000566.1:0-1002 GCF_001635675.1 Oleiphilus sp. HI0061
GCAGAATGTTGGCGAGGTAAATAACAATAACGCTTACGCTGTTATACACCTACTGGAGTCAATTCAAAACCTGAGCACAATGACGACAAAGCTTAGCGACGTTTCAGAGAAGCTAGCAAACGTCGTGAATAAATAGCTAGCAGGTCACTTTCCTTACTAAAGCCCGACTAATCATTCTGACCTTCATGTTGAGGGGCAAACGCTTAAGGTTTGTTCCCACAATACCCTTCGTAAATCGGGTCTGTTTACTGTAATCAATATTTACATCTAACACGACTGGCTGACCCGCTTTGCTGATTCTCCAAGCTTCATCCAACATTTCATCTATATCGGAATTCTCATCGATCCGGACATAAGCTGCGCCAGTAGCCATCGCTACACCCTGCATTCTCGTATCCGCAAGAACCGAACAAGTTTTCCTGTTATACGGCACCTCTTGAGCTTGTGATATTTGGGATAACTCGCCATCATTAAATATGGTAAAAATTGCACCCAAGCCATTCTTGCTTGCCGTTGTAATTTCCATGCACGTCATCAAAAATGCACCATCACCAATAATACTGACAACGTCTTTTTCAGGATTAAGAAGCTTTGTTCCGATAGTCGCAGGGACAGCATAACCCATGCAATTGAAGTCGGTAGGCGAAATCATGGTTCTCGCTGTATGAATAGGCATAAGTTCTGCCGTTAAGAAGGTATGGTTACCGTCATCAACCACTACATAACCGTCATCAGGCAGCCTTTTCCTTAAGGCATCAAAGAATAAAGCTGGATTAACACGAGAACCACTATCGTGCTTATACCACTCTTGTTTATACGAAGCCTTTTGCTCTGAGATGAGCTGACTCACTTCCTTATAACGCGCATCAAAACAGATATTATTCTCATGTATTTTAGCTTTGAGCTTACGTAATAACGCGGGCAAGACCTCATTTGCATCTCCCTGGATCGCTACTTTCGCTGGGTAGTTTGTATTGAGAACTTTAGGGTTAATGTCAATAT
>NZ_LWFE01000567.1:0-640 GCF_001635675.1 Oleiphilus sp. HI0061
TATTCTGGTCTATGGAGTTTATGGGCTATGCACTAGAGCCAGTTAAGGTTGATAAACTTAGCTTGATGTTTGGCTATCTTTTCCATCTTGCTGCTCTAATCGCCATCATCTACGCCTTGCACGTTAAGGATACTGTGCAGCACGTCGCAGGCCTCGCCTACGCAGGTAGTGCTGTCGGCGCAGTATTTGCCGGTGACTTACTTACCCTTTTCGTCTTCTGGGAGTTACTGGCACTCACATCCGTATTTCTTATTTGGGCTCGTCGAACAGATCGAGCCTATTCTTCTGGTATTCGCTATCTGATCATTCAAGTATTATCTGGCGTTTTGTTACTTGCAGGTCTATTGATCTTCGCGCACGTTAACAATAGCTTACTATTCACTCATATCGGCTTGCAGCATGAGGGCATCGCCCAAGTTGGTGCATGGCTAATCTTTTTCGCCTTCGGAATCAAGTGTGCCTTCCCTTTTATGCACAACTGGTTAACTGATTCGTATCCTGAAGCGACACCAAGCGGAACAATATTTTTAGCCTCGTTCACAACAAAGGTCGCGGTGTATGCTTTTGCTCGGGCCTACCCCGGTGAAGAAATTCTCGTATGGATTGGTGTCACCATGGCATGCTTTCCAATTTTCTTTGC
>NZ_LWFE01000568.1:0-891 GCF_001635675.1 Oleiphilus sp. HI0061
CGCAGTCGCCTTCTTACCGGTATTGTTAGGGTTTCTGTTTCCCTTCTCACTTCTAACGATTTATGCAGTCAAATACTTTGAAATATCCTGGCACAGCAATTTTATAGAGTACGCACTAAACAGTTTTGTTTTAGCCAGTATTGCCGCCTTTGCCACACTGGTTTTAGGCATCGTACTTACTTACAGCAAACGACTAAATTCCAATAAGCTCACTCAGCACCTGGTCAACTTCTCTAGCCTAGGCTACGCCATACCAGGCGCGGTGCTTGCGATCGGAATTATCATTCCCTTTGCTGCCTTCGATAATACCCTTGACGGTCTTATGAGAGAGCACTTTGATTTCTCAACAGGATTGATTTTGAGCGGTACGGCTTTCGCAATTGTATTTTCCTATTCTGTTCGCTTCTTAGCTGTCTCTTCAGGGTCCGTAGAGTCCAGCCTATCTAAAGTAACACCAAGCATGGACATGGCATCGCGCTCACTTGGCCATAATTATTTATCGACACTATTTAAAGTACACCTGCCCATTATCAAGCGGGGTGCTCTTACCGGCATGCTTGTCGTGTTTGTAGACTGTTTGAAAGAATTGCCTGCTACACTAATTTTACGGCCTTTTAATTTTGAAACACTGGCTACACAGGTTTACCAATTTGCTTCCGATGAGTTACTTGAGCAAAGCGCCTTGAGCGNACTAATCATCGTTGCAGTGGGTATTCTGCCAGTTATATTGTTAGACAAGAGTATTAGCCAAAAGTCCTAAGATACGAAGCAATTAGCAACCCAAACATTCATCGACTTAAGAGAAGTAAATAAGCAATATGAGCATCATCTGGATTTTAGTTGCCTTCATATTTGGCTTCATTGCGAAACAAATCACACTCCCACCCTTAG
>NZ_LWFE01000569.1:0-15754 GCF_001635675.1 Oleiphilus sp. HI0061
ACCATCAGCTCAGGTAACCCAGGCGTTTTCATGCACGGCCCAACCTTTATGGCCAACCCTCTCGCTTGCGCTGTAGCATTGGCAAGCGTAAAGCAGCTTTTAAACTCGCCTTGGGAAGATCGTTTAGCTAATATCGAAACCAAGCTAAAACAAGGCTTAAGCCCATGCGCCAAGCTAGACAGCGTAAATGAAGTACGTGTCTTGGGTGGAATCGGTGTTGTCGAATTATATGAAGCCGTCAATATGGCTGAGATACAAGGCCGCTTCGTTGAGCAAGGTGTTTGGGTGCGGCCCTTTGGTAAACTCGTTTACGTCATGCCGCCTTATATCATGAGTGATGATGAACTAGCAAAACTGTGTCAGGCCATCCATCACGTTATCAAACACTATCATCAAGTTTGAGCGGCTAATACTGCGTACTTACCGCTAAACTTAACGCAGGTTTTGCCATTCTCGTCCGGGACGCTCACCTCAATATGGAAGACCGATTTTCCAAGCCCGGTGTGATGGTGCTGAGCTTTTTCCAAGATTTCGGGTGCAGGTGCATAAGCCGTGGCGACAAGCCGGCCTCTCAGTGGCCGAAGGTAGTTGATCTCCCCCTTGGCAACAACGATATCTCCCTTAAGCCCTAGCGCTTCAGCTTTAAGCTGAGTCATTCCCCAACCGGCGATCACACAGAGATTGTATAAGCTTCCACCAAAAGCGGTGCCTTTATCGTTAATATTCTCTGATAACGGTGCGCTGACCTTTAGTGTTTCGCCATCATAGGCATCAATAGAAACCTGGGCGGCACGAGCCAGCGGGAGATGTTTGATGAGAAAGGCCTCCAGCGCCTGCCCTTGCTTAGAATAATTTTCCACCATTACCGCCTCTCACTGTTTCCTACTCTTTTTTATTGAAGGTATTTTAAGCATAAAAAAAGGGAGGTTTTCAAACCTCCCTTCCTTTAATGGCCACTCAATGCACTGCAAGTGACCTAAGTTTCATCACTAAAGCTTATTCAGCTTCAGCTAATTCTTTCATGCTTAGCTTGATACGGCCTCGGTTATCGACATCTAGAACCTTAACCTTAACCATCTGACCCTCTTCAAGAACATCAGTTACTTTCTCAACACGCTCATTTGAGATTTGAGAAATATGAACCAAGCCATCTTTACCAGGCAAGATATTAACGAATGCACCGAAATCAACGATACGCTCAACTTTACCTTCGTAAACCTGACCAATTTCAGCTTCAGCAGTGATACCCATAATCATATCGATAGCTGCTTGAGCACTCGCATTGTCTTCACCAAATACCTTGATAGAACCGTCATCTTCGATATCAACTGATGCACCAGTCTGTTCAGTAATAGAACGGATCGTTGCACCACCTTTACCGATAACGTCACGAATCTTGTCAGCGTGAACACTCATGGTACGCATTGCAGGAGCCTTGTCAGACAAGTTCTCGCGAGATGCATCAATTACCTTGTTCATTTCACCAAGAATATGAATACGAGCATCGTGTGCCTGCTTAAGTGCGATATCCATGATCTGCTCATTGATACCTTCGATCTTGATATCCATCTGCAAAGCAGTAATACCTTCGTCAGTACCCGCTACTTTAAAGTCCATATCGCCTAAGTGATCTTCATCACCCAAGATATCAGTCAGAACGGCAAAGTCATCACCTTCTTTAACCAAGCCCATTGCGATACCCGCAACTGGCGCAGCTAAAGGTACACCCGCATCCATCATTGCCAAGCTGCTTCCGCAAACACTTGCCATTGAGCTAGAACCGTTAGATTCTGTGATTTCAGATACACAACGAATTGTGTATGGGAATTCCTCAGCGGTAGGCATAAGCGCCTGAAGACCACGCTTAGCCAACTTACCATGACCGATCTCACGACGACCTGGAGGACCCATACGACCACACTCACCTACAGAGTAAGGAGGGAAGTTGTAGTGCAACATGAAGTTTTCTTTGTATTCGCCAGCATAATCGTCAACGATCTGTGCATCACGAGAGGTACCTAGCGTTGTCGTAACAATCGCCTGAGTCTCACCACGTGTAAACAAAGCTGAACCATGAGTATTCGGCAGTACACCCACTTCAACCTTTATAGGACGAACAGTGCTGTTGTCACGACCATCGATACGAGGCTCGCCTTGCGTGATACGACCACGAACAATTTTCTTTTCTAACTTAGAGAAGTAAGCTTTAACGTCATCTGCAGAAGGTGAATCTTCCGCATCGGTCACTAGCTTCTCAACAGCAGCAGCTTTCAGCTCACCTAGTGCACTGTAACGTGCCATTTTGTCGCTAATAGAGTAAGCAGCTGTAATACCTTCCGCTGACTCAGCCGCAACAGCTTCAGCAAGCGCAGTGTTCACTTCTTCAGGAGTCCAGTCCCACTTCTCAGTGCCTACTTCTTCAGCAAACTCGGTTACAGCAGTAACGATTGCCTGCATTTCCTGGTGAGCAAACAAAACAGCGCCCAGCATTTCGTCTTCAGTCATTTCTTTTGCTTCAGACTCAACCATCAATACTGCGTCTTTGGTGCCCGCTACAACCATGTCTAATAACGAATCTTCCAACTCAGCGTTTGTTGGGTTAAGTGAATAACCATCTTCATCAGTAAAGCCAACACGTGCTGCACCGATAGGACCATTGAACGGAACACCTGAGATAGCCAACGCAGCAGAAGTACCGATCATCGCTGCGATATCTGAGTTGTCAGTTTTGTTTGCTGACATAACAGTACAAACAACCTGAACTTCGTTCATGAAACCATTTGGAAACAACGGACGAATTGGACGGTCAATTAGACGAGAAGTTAGCGTCTCTTTTTCAGAAGGACGCGATTCACGCTTGATGTAACCACCTGGGATTTTACCAATCGCATACTGTTTCTCGTTGTAGAAAACAGATAATGGGAAAAAGTCTTGGCCTGGCGCAGTTTGTTTAGCTGCTGTTACCGCAACCAATACTGCGATATCGTCCATTGTGACTAATACAGAACCTGTTGCTTGACGAGCGATTCTGCCTGTTTCGATTGTAACTTCTGACTTACCGTACTTAAATTTTTTAATAACCGGATTCACATCGGCTCCTTAATTTATTTTCTTTGATTTAGCTTCGCTAAATGACAAGGACTAAAAGCTTTACGTCTCAGTGTTCTTACTTCTTTGAAGAACGAGCTCAGAAAAAACACTCAGACATAAAACTTTACGGCCTTCTAACAAAGCACTTTTACATTTACCTTAGCTGCACAAACAACTAAGCGTGATGACAATCACATAAAAAAATATGATTATCGATAAAAAAGAACCGGCATGTCTATCTTTCAAGACATGCCGGTACTTTATTTATGACTTCATAACAAAATCATAGTCATCTCTAAAACAAAGCTCAAAAAGCTTACACCTTAGCGACGTAGACCTAAGCGAGCGATCAAGTCTAAATAACGCTGACCGTCCTTACGCTTCAAGTAGTCCAACAACTTACGACGCTGGTTAACCATACGGATCAAACCGCGACGTGAATGGTGGTCGTGCTTGTTACCCTTGAAGTGGCCTTGCAATTTGTTGATGTTAGTTGTCAACAATGCAACCTGAACTTCTGGAGAACCAGTATCACCTTCAGACTGTTGATATTCGCTTACTACTTTTGCTTTTTCTTCGGCATTAAGAGCCATAGTTATTTCCTCAATATGCTAATTAAAACTTAAGCCAACCGCGCATATTTACAGTCAACTCGTTTGCGAAACTTGTTTTCTTTCTACCGTTATTAGTTTGAAAAAGACCTATACCTGTGTCGCAATTTCATTAAAGTTGACGAGTCGACTAGGTTGTAACATACCTTCTTCGTCAATTTCAGCGACACCAGCAAAGACATATTGCTGACCATCTTTTTCAAAGGTAGATTCAAAATACTGCTTGAATATTGTCTGCTCGACACTTAAATTTTGGCATAAAGTATCAACAGGCAGATAAATACAGACAAAGCCAGTATTTTCAAAGTCGGCTATTCTAACCGCTTGTCCATTTAATATCGAGCTTACAAGCTCATTTTTTAGGCATACTTTGGGTGTATCAGGCAATAAACTGTCAATTGGCAGTAAATTGACATCTAAAACTGCTTCCAAGCCTTCACCTAAAGCAAGTTCTTGAGACATTTCGTCCAAAGCAAGCATCTTAACAGTGCTATCCAACATGAAGTGCCCGGCCTTAAAACGACGCAACATTGAGACATGCGCACCACAGCCCAGTTCATTACCAATATCTTCCACTAATGAGCGAATATAAGTACCTTTCGAACATTCGACAGTCAAATCGAGCTGCTTTTCGCGTAACTCATCGAGCTCAAGCCTGAAAATACTAACTGGGCGTGCAGGACGCTCTATCGTGATACCTTTGCGCGCATATTCATATAAGGGGCGACCCTGATGCTTTAGCGCAGAATACATAGATGGCACCTGCTCTATGTCACCTTTAAATTTCTCTAGCAAGCTTAATAAGGGAGCTTCACTGAGTGCAGGCACTTCTTTGATCTCGACCGTTTCGCCATCACTATCACCGGTCGTCCGGATATCTCCTAGAGTCGCGGTTGTGTAATAGCCTTTATTCGCATCAAGTAGATAACGAGAGAACTTGGTTGCCTCACCAAAACAAATTGGTAAAACACCCGTCGCTAGAGGATCAAGACTTCCGGTATGACCTGCTTTTTGAGCACCAAATATCCGCCGAGCTTTTTGCAAGGCAAAATTTGAAGTCATCCCTTGAGGCTTATCAAGCAACAACACCCCGTTTAGCAGGCGTCCTTTTCTTCTACGCGCCAAAGGGACTAGCCTTCGTTATCCGTAGGAGTATTGGAATCTTCATTCCCCTCATCGACAGACAAATCAGCGTCTTTATTTCGAGCCTGAGAAATAAGATTATCGAGTTGACGGCCGCGTTTAACCGAAGCGTCAAAATGAAAACGTAGTTGCGGGATAGTTCTAAGCTTGATCATACGACCAAGCTCGCTGCGCAAGAACCCTGCTGCTCCGTTAAGTACTTTAATCGTACTTTTTACCTCAGCCGCATCAGCATCCAGATCATCAACTGTGAGTAAGGTAACATAAACATCGGCAAAACCGAGGTCTTTGGCCACCACCACTTGATTCACTGTTACCATGCCAACCCGAGGGTCCTTCATTGAAGAACGAAGCAACTCTGCCAGATCGCGTTGCATTTGATCAGCAATACGATCTGTTCTTTTAAAATCTTGCGCCATTAACTACTTATCCCGCTAATCAAACTAATTACGAATCGAGTGTACGTTCAACAGAGATCTTATCGAAGACCTCAATCTTATCGCCCACTTTTACGTCATAGTTCTTAACACCGATACCACATTCAGTACCTGAACGAACATCATTAACGTCATCCTTAAAGCGACGCAATGATTCTAACTCGCCTTCAAAGATCACGATATCGTCACGCAATACGCGAATCTTCTTATTACGGTAGATCGTACCTTCAAGCACCATACAACCCGCAACCTGACCAAACTTAGGAGACTTAAAGGTGTCACGAACTTCAGCGATGCCGACAATCTCTTCTTTAAACTCAGGAGCTAGCATGCCAGTTAGAGCTTGCTTAACGTGATCAATAATATCGTAGATAACGCTGTAGTAGCGAAGATCCAGACCTTCTTCATCAATAATCTTTCTTGCAGAAGCATCAGCACGAACGTTAAAGCCAACAATTACCGCATTGGTAGTTAAAGCCAGGTTAGCATCAGTACCGGTAATACCACCGACACCACTACCCACGATTCTTACTTGAACTTCTTCATTACCAATGTCATTCAATGATGCCGTCAGCGCCTCCAAAGAACCACGCACGTCAGTTTTCAGAACAACGTTCAAAGTACGAACTTCATCTTGGCCCATATTGCTAAACATGTTCTCAAGCTTAGAAGCCTGTTGACGCTGCAAGCGATCCTTTCGGCTCTTCTCTTCGCGGAACTCAGCTACTTCACGTGCCTTTCGCTCGCTCTCAACAACAACAAACTCGTCACCCGCATCAGGCGTGCCATTAAGACCCAGTATCTCAACTGGAATAGACGGGCCTGCATCTTTAATTGGCTGACCATTTTCATCAAGCATCGCTCGAACGCGACCGTAACACATGCCCGCAATAACGATATCACCACCACGAAGTGTACCGTTCTGTATCAATACTGTTGATACAGCACCACGGCCTTTATCAAGGCTAGATTCCACAACAACACCTTTTGCCGGAACGTTCTTGGCAGCTGTTAACTCTAGAAGCTCAGCTTGAAGCAATACAGCATCAAGCAAAGCATCAATACCTTCACCGGTATGCGCAGAAACGTTTACAAACTGGACATCGCCACCCCAGTCTTCGGGGATAACTTCTTTCGTCGCTAGTTCATTTTTAACACGATCAGGATCTGCTTGCTCTTTATCCATTTTGTTTACCGCAACAACGATCGGCATATTTGCTGATCGCGCATGCTGAATCGCTTCTTCGGTTTGTGGCATCATGCCATCATCGGCTGCTACAACCAGAATAACAATATCAGTACTGCTCGCACCACGTGCACGCATAGCTGTAAAGGCTGCGTGTCCTGGCGTATCCAGGAAGGTGATCATGCCATGACCGGTCTCTACGTGATAAGCACCAATATGCTGTGTAATACCACCTGACTCTCCACTAGCTACTTTCGCTTTACGGATATAATCAAGCAGAGAGGTCTTACCGTGGTCAACGTGACCCATTACACTGATAACTGGCGCACGAGGCGTCTCTTCACCTGCGTAATCGATACTCTCAATCACTTCAGCTTCGATCGCATCTTCAGCAACCAATTTCACTGTATGACCTAACTCCTCAGTAACAAGCACTGCAGTTTCTTGGTCAATAGACTGGTTCTGCGTTGCCATAACGCCCATACCCATCAGTGATTTAATCACAACGGCGCTCTTAACAGACATCTTGTCTGCCAATTCACTTACGATGATTGACTCACCGATATTTACTTCTCTAACCACAGGCGACACCGGTTTCTCGAAAGCATGAGTACGTTTTACTTTCTTCTTTTTAGACTTTAGCTTACGTGGCTGCGGCTCATCTTCATCGATAAGAACATCTAAACTGATTGTTGATAGATCTTCATCTCGCTGACGAGGCGCTCTGTGTCCGGCAGACTTAACATGCTTGCGTTTCGGAGCTTCGTCCTCATCCACAACAGGCACTTTTTCTTTCTTCTTGTGCTTTTTATGCTTTTCGTTTGTTTCAAGCTCAGCAGGCGTCACTGGTACTTCAGCCTTCGGCGCTTTCGCTTCACTTTTCTTAGCATCTTCCGCTTCACGCTTAGCTTCAGCCTCTTTGGCTTCTTGCTCTTTTCGAGCTTTCTCTTCAGCTTCTTTCGCTTCTTGTGCTTTCTTAGCAGCAACTTCTTCGGCTAGTTTAGCTGCTCGTTCTGCCTCTTCTTTCTTCTGCTGTTCAAGCTCTAAAGAGACTTCCGGGCGCTTCACATAGGTACGTTTCTTACGCACCTCAACATTAACTGTTTTTGACTTACCTTGACCCGCTGACATCTTCAAAGTTGATGTCGTCTTGCGCTTCAGTGTGATTTTCTTAGGCTCGTCATTTTCTTCGCCATGACTTTTCTTTAAGAAAGTCAGCAAAGTTTGCTTTTCTTCATCAGTAACAACCGAGCTCTCATCACGAGCAGGTAAACCTGCATCCGCGATTTGCTTTAACAGTCGGTCGACCGGTGCACCTATATCATTTGCCAGTTGTTTGACAGTTACTTCAGACATGATTAATTCTCCTGACTCCCGTCTTTATTCCTGGTTTTCAAACCAAGGTGCTCGTGCAGTCATAATTAACTGCCCGGCTTTTTCTTCATCCATCCCATCGACTTCCATTAACTCATCGATAGACTGTTCTGCAAGATCTTCCATCGTGACAATACCTTTACTAGCAAGAACCAAAGCCAAATGCTGGTCCATGCCGTCCATTGCCAATAGATCCTCTGCAGGCTCTTTACCTTCGAGTTCCTCTTCGGAAGCCAAAGCTTTATTCAATAAGGCATCTTTTGCACGACGACGTAACTCTTCAACAATATCTTCATCGAAGGCGTCAATCTCTAACATTTCCTCAATCGGTACATAGGCGACTTCTTCTAGTGAAGTAAAGCCCTCATTTACCAACTCAGTCGCCAAGTCTTCATCTACATCAAGCGTTTCGATAAACAAGTCAACATACTTGCCAACCTCTTCTTCCTGCTGCTTACCTGCATCTTCTTCAGACATAACGTTCAATTCCCAGCCGGTCAATTCACCAGCCAGACGAACATTTTGCCCTGCTCGACCGATTGCCATAGCCAAGTTATCTTCAGATACCGCAACGTTCATGGAATTTGTTTCTTCGTCTACTACGATAGAAGCAACCTCGGCAGGCGCCATGGCGTTAACCACTAGCTGAGCCGGGTTATCATCCCAGACGATGATATCGACACGCTCATTACCTAACTCACCTGAGACGGCCTGAACTCGTGCTCCACGCATACCAACACAAGCACCAACCGGATCAATTCGCTTATCATTAGTTTTTACAGCGATTTTAGCTCGAGAACCTGGATCACGCGCCGCGGCACGAATCTCGATAACTTCTTCTGAAATCTCAGGCACTTCAATTTTAAACAACTCGATCAACATACCTGGCGCTGAACGGCTCAGAATAAGTTGAGGGCCACGAACTTCAACTCGAATTTCTTCTAGAAGCGCCCTAACACGGTCGCCCATTCGGAAAACTTCACGAGCGATCAGATTCTCACGAGGAAGTAATGCCTCAGCATTGTTACCTAGATCAACAATCACATTATCTCGTGTTACTTTCTTCACGGTACCTGAAACAAGTTCACCGACGCGATCGCGATAACTATCGACAATCTTCTCACGCTCTGCTTCGCGAACTTTCTGGACAATAATCTGCTTTGCTGCCTGAGCACCAATTCGACCGAATGAAATTGATTCAACCTGTTCGGTATGAATATCACCTGGTTGCAGAGATGTATCTATTTCCTCTGCTTCCTGCATTGTCAACTCGGTACCCAAACCTGGAACAGCTTCATTATCAACGATAGTCCAATGCCTGAAGGTTTCGTGATCACCCGTCTTACGGTCGATCTTAACTTCAATATTGGCGTCTTCTTCGTCTTCGTAACGTTTTTTGGTTGCTGCCGCTAAAGCCAGTTCAATCGCTTCAAAAATAATATCTTTTTCAACACCCTTTTCATTTGAAACTGCTTCAACAACTAGCAAAATTTCTTTATTCATCGCGTCATTCGCTCCAATCTTCAAATTCAATCAAACTGCGGCACTACGTTCGCTTTTTCAATCGCTTCAATAGGAAATAAAAATTCTTCTTCACCAACCTGAAGAACAATATCATTTCCTTCCAATCCTTTTAGTAAACCACTGTACTTGCGACGACCTTCATAGGCCATGCGTAATTTCAAGGCAACTTGGTGCCCCTGAAACCGTTCATAGTGATTTAGCTTATATAATGGACGATCCATGCCTGGCGAAGAAACCTCCAAGGTATACTCTCCGTTTATCGGATCTTCTACATCCATTACACCACTCAACTGACGGCTCACCAGCTCACAATCTTTGAGCTCTATGCCGCTTTCCCTGGCCTGTTCCTCAGTGATATTTTCATCTACTTCACCAGGGACTTCAGTTTCTTGTTTTTCTTCGGTTTGTGCGCTTTCAATAAACACACGCAACACAGAGTGCTTACCCTGGGACATATATTCAATACCCCAACACTCGTAACCCAGCCCTTCAATGACCGGTTCAATCAATTCTTCTAACAGCTTCTTTTTTGCAGACAATGGCAGTACCGTTTTTCATATTTCAGAAACAAAAAATGGGCATAAAGCCCATCACACGAAAAAGCCACCACAACCTTAAACAACCGAGCCTCTGAGTAACACTCAAGAGACCACCAAAGGCGGCTTTTACCAGATTTTTCTCACGCATCGTTGATTTCCACAAGCTAACATCTAATAAATCAACATCAGCAATATTAATCAAAGCAATAAACAAGCTTGGACTATACTCGTGCGCAGCAATATTCGGCCGCATTATATGCACCAAACCTTAATGGGTCAACCGTTAAGCACTGTACCTTACAGTTCATTACCCACAATTGATCTATTACTTGAACAAATAACTTAAACCCAGAAAAGCAAAAAGCCCGTCACAAACGTGACAGGCTTTCTAAGTTGGTGCCCAAGGCCGGACTTGAACCGGCACGGCTTACGCCACTACCCCCTCAAGATAGCGTGTCTACCAATTCCACCACTTGGGCAAAAACCAAAAACTTATTCTAACTCTGGCGCCGCTGACTCAGCAGGCATCGCATCTTTCGCAGCCGTATCAATTGACTCACCGCCTTCTAACTCTGTCGCCGATTCATCAGTTCCTGAGGTTTCAAGCTCAGCAACAGGCGCAATGAAATCATCTGCAGAAATTTCTGATTTCTGCTTAGCGATCACCGCCAGAGAAATACTGGTAATAAAGAATACAATCGCAAAGTATTTGGTCATATGTGTTAGGAAGCTACCACTACCCTGACTACCAAAAACGGTTTGTGACGCACCACCACCAAAGGAAGCACCCGCTTCAGCACCCTTACCTTGCTGCAGCAAAACCAAACCAATCAAACCTAGTGATACCAGAATATGCACCACAATAACGGCAGTCTCTAACCATTCCATACTTTTAGCCTATTTTTCTACTCTAGTTGCCCGCCCCATCAAGAGCCTCAAACTCTTAATTGCAACAAACAACAATAAAAATTACTAACCAGCGCTCTTACAGATTTGTAAAAAGTCGCTCACTTTTAATGATGCGCCACCAACTAGCCCACCATCAATATCATCCTGACCAAACAATTCTTTGGCGGTTTTTACATTAACACTACCACCGTACAGAATTGCCATATTTTCAGCTAAGTCCGCAGACTTTTCTGAAACCTGCTGCCGAATATAAGCGTGCATTTCCTGAGCTTGCTCTGGCGTTGCTGTTTCGCCTGTCCCAATTGCCCAAACCGGCTCATAAGCAATAAGCAAATCAGACAGTTCTTGCGAAGAAAATTGCTTCAGCACAGCGCCGACTTGCGTCGCAACAACTTCCTGCGCTCTACCACCTTCTCGATCTTCCAGAGTCTCACCTACACACAAAACCGGCTTAATACCAGCCTTTAGCAAACGGGAGATTTTAGCAACAACATCACTATCAGTCTCTCCGAACAAAGCTCTACGCTCTGAGTGCCCAACTAACGACCACTGACAACCTACATCGCTCAACATAGGCGCAGATACTTCACCAGTAAACGCACCTTCGTCAAAACCAGCAACATTCTGAGCTGCCAACTGGATACCGGAGTCTTTACTTGCTTCAAAAAAGCCGGAAAGTAAAACTGTCGGCGGTGCGATTAGCACTTGCACATCGTCAGGCACGTTAGACGATGCTTGATCGCTAAATGCCTGCAAGTAGTCCTGCATAAATGCAACACTACCATTCATTTTCCAATTTCCCGCAACAATCTTGCTACGCATATATAACACCAGCTTTTCAGAAGGGCGCAAATACTAACCGAGTTAATCTTTACTTACAAGCAACCCATTACGACTTTTTACCCAATTACTTAACCAATTGCATTCTGGACCGTTTCAACCAGAGAGTTCACCACTGAATTCACCAAGTCCGCATCCTCGCCCTCAGCCATAACCCGGATTAGAGGCTCCGTACCCGAGCCTCTCAACAACACTCTACCCTGCCCTGCCAAACGCTCACCTTGCTCTTTAACAGCCTGGGCAATAACATCGTTTGACATGGGGTCTGTTTTTTCTTTAATTCGTACGTTCTTCAACACCTGTGGAAGCTTAGTCATCTCGGACTTCAACTCATGCAAGCTCTTACCGTCACGCCATAAGGAAATAAGAACCTGCAACGCAGCAATAGTTGCATCACCCGTGCTCGCTTTATCAAAACAAATAATATGGCCTGAGTTCTCACCACCAAGCTCCCAGCCATTCTTCACTAGCTGCTCCATCACATAGCGGTCGCCCACATTTGCACGAACAAAAGGAATATTCAGCTTTTGCAATGCCAGCTCTGCACCAAAGTTCGTCATTAATGTACCGACAACCCCACCTTCCAAGCGACCAGCCTGCTGACGATTCCTGGCAATAATATAAATCAGCTCATCACCATCAACCACTTCACCTTTATGATCAACCATGATGACACGGTCACCGTCGCCATCAAATGCAATCCCGAGATCAGCCTCAACTTCTAATACCTTGTCAACAAGCGCCTGAGGGCTTGTCGAACCTACATCACGATTAATATTCAAACCATCTGGTTGCACACCAATTGTGGTGATTTCTGCACCCAATTCTTTAAAGACATAAGGCGCCACCTGGTAGGTTGCACCATGCGCACAATCCAGCACAATTTTCATACCAGTCAAAGACATCGACGAAGGAATGGTCGCCTTACAGCATTCGACATAACGGCCAATTGCATCATCAATACGTTTCGCCTTACCTAGCAGGTCGGGCGCTACGACTTCAAGGTCTTTATCAAGCCAAGATTCAATCTCTAATTCAACAGCATCATCCAACTTCAAACCCTTAGAAGAAAAGAACTTAATACCGTTATCATGATAAGGGTTATGGGAAGCACTAATAACAATACCGGCATTTGCCCTATAGGTTCGCGTCAAGTACGCAACGGCTGGTGTAGGCATTGGGCCCAATAAGCGCACATCCATACCCGCTGCAGATAAACCTGCCTCAAGCGCAGACTCAAACAAGTAACCGGATATTCGCGTATCTTTACCAATAATGACACGATTCCTGAGGCCTTCTTTCTTGAAAACCTTACCACAAGCCCAACCCAGCTTAAGCATAAACTCTGGTGTAATTGCACCTTCACCCAAGCAGCCACGAATTCCATCTGTACCAAAGTATTTTCTTGAAGACATATCTTTTCCCTAAAACCCTTAAATAAACCTAACCTGCACGCTTTACAGCATCAACAACACGCACCGCATCAACCGTCTCAACAACATCATGAACCCTTACGATCTCGGCCCCTTGCCAGGCAGCAAGTGTCGCAGCAGACAAACTTCCAGCTAAACGCTGTTCTACATCTCGTCCCAGCAAGTCAGCAAACATGGACTTTCTAGAAACCCCAACCAACACAGGGTACCCCATACGTTTTAGTCGCTCAATGCCAGCTAATAAGCTCAGATTATGGGAAAGCGTTTTACCAAAACCAAAACCTGGATCGACAATCAAACGCTGATCATCAACCCCAGCAGACTTGAGCGTATTAATACGCGAAAGTAAAAAGGCCTCAACCTCTTCCACAACCGACGTATATTCTGGCTGAATTTGCATTGTATCGGGCTTACCTTGCATATGCATGACACACAAGGCGACATTCGCACCCGCAACGGCTTCGACCGCGCCAGGTCGCGTAAATGCCCGAACATCATTAATCAAACCAGCGCCCAGCGCAACGGTTTCACGCATGACTTGCGGTGTACTAGTATCGACCGATAATACGACATCGAAGTTTTGAAGAATTTTTTCAGCAACAGGACAAACACGATCAAGCTCTTCTTGAACGCTTACTGGCTGTGCACCTGGACGAGTAGACTCACCGCCCACATCAATAATACTCGCCCCTTGAGCAAGCATTATTTCAACCTGATTTAGTGCTGAATCGAGATTAGAGTACTGACCACCGTCAGAAAAGGAATCGGGTGTTACATTAAGAACACCCATCACTTGAGTTGTCGCCAGATCGAGCTCTCGACTGGCGAACTTGAACAATTGACTCATAATTTAACTAAACACATCTCTGGAGAACCTAACCCTGCTCTCCAGTCTCGTCAGTTGGCTTTTTGCCATCAGCGATATCCACAACCTTATCATCTTCGCTATCGGCTTTTTTGTCGCTCGAACCATCGTTATCGTTACGACCGTTACTTGACCAGCCTTTTGGCTCACGTGGATCCTTACCGTCCATCAAGTCATCAATCTGCTCAGAATCAATGGTTTCATACTTCATCAAAGCATCCGCCATTGCATCAAGAATTGAACGATTATCCTCGAGGATTTTTTGTGCTTGCGCATAACATGTATCAATAATTGAACGCACTTCGGTATCAATTTCATTACGTGTAGCACCCGCCACATGAGAACCGCCACTGCCAGCGGACTTTCCTAAAAACACTTCTTCTTGGGCATCATCATAAAGCAAGGGCCCTAACTTATCGGACAAGCCCCACTTGGTTACCATATTTCTAGCAATCTCTGTCGCACGCTGAATATCGTTTGATGCGCCGGTTGTGACACCATCCATACCTAATGTCATTTCTTCGGCAATTCGGCCACCATAAAGCGAACAAATCTGGCTGATAAGCTGCTTGCGACTCAAGCTATAACGATCTTCTTCAGGCAGGAACATCGTCACACCCAAAGCACGACCTCTCGGAATAATACTTACCTTATAAACCGGATCATGTTCTGGTAAAACACGACCAACAATTGCATGTCCCGCTTCATGATAAGCCGTATTAAGCTTTTCCTTCTCAGACATCACCATAGACTTGCGCTCTGCGCCCATCATAATCTTATCTTTAGCAAGCTCAAAGTCTGTCATTTCAACTGCACGCTTATCAGCTCGTGCCGCAAACAAGGAAGCTTCGTTAACCAGGTTCGCTAAGTCAGCACCTGAAAATCCTGGCGTACCACGGGCAATCAAACTTGGCGCAACATCCTCAGCTAAAGGCACCTTTTTCATGTGCACCTTCAGAATTTGCTCACGACCAAGTATATCTGGCAAACCGACCACAACTTGACGGTCAAAACGCCCCGGTCTTAGCAATGCTGGGTCTAGAACATCCGGCCTATTGGTTGCAGCAATAACAATGACACCTTCACTACCTTCAAAGCCGTCCATCTCTACCAAGAGCTGGTTCAGTGTTTGCTCACGCTCATCATGACCACCCCCCATACCCGCACCACGATGACGACCGACAGCATCTATTTCATCGATAAAAATAATACAAGGAGATTGCTTCTTGGCCTGCTCGAACATATCACGCACACGTGAAGCACCCACACCGACAAACATTTCTACAAAGTCAGAACCAGAAATTGAGAAGAAAGGAACTTTTGCTTCACCGGCAATTGCCTTGGCAAGCAATGTCTTACCGGTACCCGGCTGACCAACCATCAATACGCCACGTGGAATCTTGCCACCCAAGCGTTGAAATTTGCTTGGATCCCGCAAAAACTCTACAAGCTCTTTAACATCTTCTTTAGCTTCATCAACACCGGCCACATCAGCAAAGGTTGTCTTAATTTGGTCTTCACTCATTAAACGAGCTTTACTCTTACCGAACGACATTGGTCCCTTGCCGCCACCGCCGCCCTGCATCTGGCGCATAAAAAACATAAATACAGCGATAATGACAAGAATAGGGAATGAAGCGACTAGCAGCTGAGTCCAAATACTTTGCTGCTCTGGCTCCTTACCAACAACCCGAACCTTGTTCTCAATCAGGTCATGCATTAAGCCAGGGTCTTCAACCATTGGACGAACGGTTTCATAATGACGCCCATCGGTCGTCACCACATCAAAGTGCAAACCATCAA
>NZ_LWFE01000570.1:0-620 GCF_001635675.1 Oleiphilus sp. HI0061
GATCAGCTTCTACTTACTCTATTAGTTGTCGGCTTATTGCCTTCGCTGGTGATATCCTTTCAAACCTACCTTCACAGCAAGGCACAAGTTACTGAGTCTACCGTAGAAATTGCGCAGAAGAGCTTAATGCTCGTTGCTAATGGTCTTCAGTTTGAGTTTGACCATGGTGAGTCATTGGTGCAGGAATACGCTCGTTCTGCAGAGCTTTCTGGCCTTTAGTTCGAAACCTTCATGCCTTATCTAAAGCGTGAATTGACCTTCCTGAAACCTAAGTTTGAGAAGTTCATTATTGGTTTACCCAACGGACATTTCTATAACACTTCTGGTGCGAATCTGCTACAAGGAGGGATTCGAACCTTTGATGATAAATAACCAGACTCGAAGCCTAAAAATATTCGCTCTCGCGACTATTGGCAGGTGAGTATTCACCCTGAAGATCCTGATTCGCCTGAAGCCTATATTTCTAACTCGATGATCTCCTTTACGACGGGGGTTAAGCAGATTGTTATTGCGGCTCCTATTCAGGATAAAGGTAAGATAGTAAGGGGGATGTTGGGGCTGAGTATTCCCTGGGAATATATCCATGATCGGGTTCAAACCTTGGTTAAAGAAAGTTTTTC
>NZ_LWFE01000571.1:0-820 GCF_001635675.1 Oleiphilus sp. HI0061
TTCTTACTACGGCGTTGGTGACGCTGGATACGCTTGGCTTTTGCTGATGTTTTCATGATCTAACCTTCCCATCAGTTAATTCGGTCTTGGCATCCGCAACACTTTCGTTTGCATCAACAACTTCCGGCGCATCGGCTATCGACACTTCCGGGAATAACTCGGCATTCACTACACTTCCCGCAACAACGGTACGGTAAGATCGCACCTTATCCATCACAGACACCAAGGTCTGATAGGAAGTGTCTTTTCGTGCCATGACAGTAATATCTTTCTTTTCCGGAATACGCGATTTCAGCTCCTGCATCACTTGCCCTAACATCGCAAAGTCGTAAGCCCCAGTACTTACGGCCGCGTTGTCAGAGCTATTATTTGCAACTGAATTCCGCTTTAAACTATCTATTTGCTTAATCACACCGCCTTTATTGTCGGCAACCACCAACTTATCTTCCAGAATCATTACCTGTAACTGCAATGACTCATCATCCTGAGCTGAGCTTTGGTCTTGAGTTGGAAAGTTCAACTCAAGTACACTCGTATGAGCAAAGATCATATTGATCAGCAAGATTGGTACAAGCACGATCATTAAATTCATAAATGCCGTGATATCCAGATCTGCTTCACTTCGTAAGCGTCGATGTTTGCGTTTCATAGTCGAGTCTGCCTATTTCGCTAAGGATTGATCAATAAAGTTGGTTTACAAAGACCAACTAAACAGCGGCTGCCGCATTAAGCCCTGAGTCAGCACTTGGCGACTGTGTAGCCTTAGCAGGTGCTGGAACCGAAGCTGATCGGTCACTTAATAAGTTCATCACTTTAATGC
>NZ_LWFE01000572.1:0-1167 GCF_001635675.1 Oleiphilus sp. HI0061
AATACAAGTGCAAGCGAGATTTTACAGCAAATTACTCAGCAAAATCTTCAAGACAACAACCTCATTACTTAAGAGAGTTGAAACTCTAGGCACTGTAAAGTGTAAACGCAGCACTCGAACTGACTTATTGAAAAACAGATTGCGACCAGAGCATGGCTTAGTCGTGCAGACACCAGAAGAAAACCTTGGTACCAAGTATGAATTTGGTCGAATAGTATGCTTTAACGGACGTTGAAACGATTTGAACTTCCAGAACTTCCTGGGTTACCTTATTCTAGAATTCATCCCCCAAGGAATGCTCACCACAGTAGTCATCCTCGCGTAGGCGGGGATCCATTGTTTTTGACCGAAACCTTATTAATTCGATTACTTCTGTAGCTTCAAATGCTGCCTATTAATCAAGACACTGGATTCCCGCCTACGCAGGAATGACTGGTTTTTTTTTGGGGGGGGGCTTGAACGTCAACTTAGCGAACTTTCAAGGCTTTGATATTTTGTTTGGTCATGTCGCGCTCTGTATTACAAGCTGTAAAATCGGCTTTGAGCCGATACATATAAAATTAGAGCGTATCGCCCTCCGATAATATAGACACATTCACCTGGCCCAATTTTTCTCTCAGCTTTTCTCTATCAACAAGCTTAGCCTGTACTGCGCTAGGCAGTTCGGTAAACAAAATAATACCTTTCTGCACCAGCAAGGAGATGAGATCTTCCGTCACTCTGGCCAAGTCAGCATCGCTATTCTGCAGCGCTAAAAATAAAGCCTCCTTTTCTTGCTGATCCATCATCATGCCCTTTCGTCCAGGAACTTAGTTACTTTAGGGGATATCGTAATATTTTGAGACAAGTGATCCAGCAAACTACCCTGCAGGTACAACAGCTCATACTTAATCAAATACAAGTCATATCGCGCCTCACTACTTAAACGCTTAGCATTTAATAGTTCATTCTCGGCATCCAGCAGATCAATCAAGCTTCGCTGGCCAATATCAAACTGCTTAATGTAGGCTCGCTTAGTGTTTTCTGCCGATTCTGCATAATCCTGAAGTAAGGCGTAACGAGTCGATAAACTCTGGTAACGATGCCAAGCCTGCTCAGCCGCTAAGCTTAACTCACGCTGCGCATCTTCCATGCTATACCCTGCCCGCTTAACACGCAGAGCAGCCT
>NZ_LWFE01000573.1:0-718 GCF_001635675.1 Oleiphilus sp. HI0061
CTTTTCTCAGCCCTCGCTTTATTGAGCTGGCACTCGTTAACCAGTGCCCGGTTTTAATCGCCGTCCATCACGGCTCTGATCGCTGGGCCATGCCAATTAAGTTAGACCGACGCTTAGAGCCTCTATTCAAGTGGCTTCCTCAACATATGCACGAGACGATTAAGCATTCAAGAACACTTAGTATTCCCAAGCCGGTCAAAAAGAAGATTCCCAAGCTGTATATGAGCTTTGCACGGTACCAGCCAAGCCTAAGCTTGAAAACACTGAGCGACAATAAGGAGCAGCGCAATCAGCAACTCCATAAAGAAGCCGAGATTGTTAGAGACAAAATGAAGAAAATGATCTCCCTGATCATCACAGAACGCCGACTGAATGACTTGGTTCATTAAGCCTCTTACATGAGTGATTCGATACAAGGCTTCCTTGTCACACGGCAATGGCGAGATACACCACAAGGCGTGCTGCTCAAGTATTGGTTTTATTAATGCAAAACAAAGTCAAACCATATTTGAATATAAATTCACCATTTCTGTATTGTTAAGTATACGCAAATAATAGTTTCAAAAGATAAAACTGCTTAGAAACACCTCACCTTAACGGTTCACGGAACGACAAATAGGTAAAGTATGTGGTTTGGGTTTTAGTCACTGGAATACATATACCGAGCCTTCCTTTCTCGTACAATTTTGATCAGATTTGCATCACGAATAGCAGCATA
>NZ_LWFE01000574.1:0-905 GCF_001635675.1 Oleiphilus sp. HI0061
GATTCATCATTATGGTGATGTCTTCAGACAGCTAAATTCGTCATAAAACAAGAAGACAATCCACCATATTTACCATGCGGCCCATTATATAATTTCACCTTCGAGCTAAGCTGGCTTTACTTTCAATGAATGCAAATAATCTAAGTTTTAAGCCAGAAATCTCTAGCGCTCGCATTCACGGCATACCCGCATTTTTCATAAGTCTCACCCTGTTGTTTATTGCTTTAGGTTTTGACCAATTATTTATCAATGACGGATCGACACTTCAGAATGCCATGCCCTACGTCAGCATAGCCTACGGTTTATCACTCTCTCTTACTTATTGCTTCGGCCTAGTCAGTCTACCCGCAATATTCCTAGCCCCAGTCGCTTTATCACAAGCATCTAACGCATGGTTTGACGGTGATATAGAACTTAGTACTGCAGTACTGTTTTCGTTAAGCCTTTGCATGCAAAGTTATGTGCTCCGGAAGTCATTCCAGCTCTCTATTACCAAGGGTAATCCTTTATCAAACAGTAAAAACCTGATCCTTTATATTTCCCACAGCGTAATAATTAGCGCCTTAATCAGCACATTGCTCGGTGTCAGCTTGCTCACCAATGACGGCGACAGCACACTAGACCTAAGGGTAATAGCCTACTTATGGATTTCCAATGTTATTAGTCTGACCACCATTCCAAGCATCGTGTTCGCGGCACAAAACCATGCACAACGTATCAAGCAAAACACACATCCTTTAGAGTGGTTTGTTTGGCTTTCAATCTCGATCCTCAGCATTTATTTTACCACCAAGGAAAAGCCTCACTTTATACTTCTAATCATTCCAATCTTAATGTGGGCTTCAACCAGATTTAACCAGCTCGCTTGCACTATTGCTATTTTCGTATCTGGGATTATCACCCTG
>NZ_LWFE01000575.1:0-1096 GCF_001635675.1 Oleiphilus sp. HI0061
CGCGTCAAACAAACAACAGCTTACCCAAGGCAATTGAAATCGAAATAGCACATAAACGCTTCGGCAAGGTGAAGCGCTTGTTTGAGGTAGGGAGCTATTTTTCCGGCAAAGAGCTTGAATTAAGTGGCGGCGCATCTTCAGATAACGGTCTTGATGGCCAGAAGGCTAAAGACTGATGCCTCTGCTATATAGAACATACGGTATTCAGTACCCATGCTCAGTTAAAAAACAGGGCGGGGTCGCCTTGATGATTGTCATCTTTGTTTTCGCATTAGTTTCTATACTGTCTGTCGGTATGTACAACAGACAGAGTATTTTTGTTCAGCAGGCCGGTAATTTATTTGCCCAGTCTCAAGCGTATCAATACGCGATTGGCTCCGAGTTATATGCAAAGTGGTGGCTAAAAGATGATTGGGATAATGATAAAGATGTAGAAAAAGAATTCTATGATGACCTAGCCTTTCTTGAGTCCTCTTTAACAAGACCCTATGAAGGTGCAATTGTTTCGTCACAGTTTAATGATGTTCAAGGGAAGCTGAATCTAAATGACCTAGTCAGTGTGACAGGGGAAGTTATCCCTGTAATGAAGGAACGCTTCACTCGTTTATTTAATCGTTTGGCGATCGAAACGGTAAAGCTTGAGCAAATTATTGACTGGCTTGATGAAAATCAGGACTCAAGTGGTTTTGATGGGGCGGAAGATGGCGAGTATTTGTCCTTAGACCCTCCTTATAGAAATGCTGGCCAGCCTATGCTCGATATATCAGAATTACGATTACTTCCCACAATCAGTAATGAAGACTTCAAAAAACTATTAGAGCATGTCACTGTATTGCCTCAGGGTTGGGCTCCCGTTAATGTAAATACTGCAACAGCGGAAGTTTTACAGAGTTTAAGTGAAACCCTTACTGATGCCCAGGCAGATAGCTTGGTAGAAGCTCGTCAGGATAAGGCCTGGAAGAATATTGACGAGTTTAAGGCTGAGACTTTAGTTGCGGATGGAAAAATAAACTTTAATTACATCGGGGTTCGATCTGACTTTTACGAGTTAGCGACCGAAGTGACACTTTCCGAGCGCACGGTCAGGTTAAGAAGT
>NZ_LWFE01000576.1:0-831 GCF_001635675.1 Oleiphilus sp. HI0061
TGATTTTGGGGCTCTTCCTGACACCAAACAACATCACTTGCTTTCGGGTACTGTTCCAAGATGGCCTTAAGATCATCCCCAGGGAACGGATACAATTGCTCGATACGAATCACCGCAGTATCAGTAATTTCATTATGCTGTTGGAAATTCAACAGGTCATAATAAACCTTACCGCTACACATAATGACGCGTTTTATATTGCGAACATCATCAACATAGCTATCGCCAATAACTGTCTGGAATGTACCTGAGCTCAAATCATCAAGCGTTGAGGTAGCTTCTTTGTGACGAAGTAAACTCTTCGGCGTAATGGCGATCAGAGGCTTCCTCAAAGGTCGTTTAACCTGACGACGAAGCATATGGAACACCTGTGCTGGCGTAGTTGGCACACAAACCTGGATATTATGCTCAGCACACAACTGCAAGTAGCGTTCCAAGCGAGCGGAGGAGTGTTCAGGACCCTGACCTTCATAACCGTGAGGTAGTAGCATGGTTAGGCCACATAGGCGCCCCCACTTTAACTCACCACTGGTAATAAACTGGTCAATAACAACTTGTGCGCCGTTTGCGAAGTCACCAAACTGAGCTTCCCAAACTACGAGTGCACCAGGGTTGGTCGTTGCAAAACCATATTCAAAGGCAAGAACCGCCTCTTCCGATAACAAGGAGTCGATAATCTCGCACTTAGGCTGATCTTCTTTGATATTCTGCAAAGGCACATAAGTCGATCCATCTGTCTGGTTGTGTAAAACAACATGACGATGAGAGAAGGTACCGCGACCAACATCTTGACCTGAGATACGAATTTCATGACCTTCTGCTAGCAAACTA
>NZ_LWFE01000577.1:0-4553 GCF_001635675.1 Oleiphilus sp. HI0061
GCTGGCACCGATATGGCCGTTCCAATAGCCACCGTCGTCAGCAAATTCAGTCCACTCACTTTCTAAGGGGCCGCTTCGGCCATCCGGGTCATAGTTTGCGAAGGTGCTGTAGTCGTAATAGTCGTAACGAACGCCACCAAAGGCTGTCCAATTATCACTTAACTCGACGGTATCCATGAAATAGAGCGCAAGGGTTTCAACATTCCAATCTGAGTCTTTATCACCTTGGGCAATATCTCGTTGAATCAATGTATTGAGGTCTGTCGCGGTATTACCATTTTCGTCTGACCAACAATAGCCTTCCCCAACACCACGTCGACCTGAAGTGAAGCAGTTTGAGGCTCCTTCAGAAGTGTAGCTATAGACGCCGTTGATAACCGTTTGGTCGGTATATTCGACACCAATCACGATGTCATGAACTGTCTCGCCGAGTTCTTTTGTAGTCAGAAAATTAAATTGATTGGCAAAATAATCAACGTCTTGCCAGCCTTGATGAGTACTTAACGAAGCAGTTTCAAAGCCATTGGTATCATTCGTAGCATCATCAAGTGTTGGGTAAGCTGTTGTACCTCGGGCTCCTGTCGCAACATAACCATTCTCGGTAATACCGTAGCGAGTCAGATTCACAATGCTCGAAGTTGGGCTAAATTCATAACCAACACGCAGCGTTGCAGTACTGGTTTCAGATTTCAGAAAGTCCTCATCTTGCACATAAGAAGGGATATCTTTAACAGGTTTGCCGGTATCACCATCTATGTAGGTACCTAAGTCCGGGCTATCTTCGCCTCGGAAATGATAGACATCCGCAACGATTTCTAGCTGATCTGTTACCTGGTGAGATAGTGAGATTGCTGCACCTGCGCGATTTCGGTCAGCCGGGTCACGGTCGGGAACATTTTCACCTGACTTAAGCAGGTTAACACGTAGGGCAGTGTCATAATCAATGACCTGGTTGATATCAGCCGTGACGCGGTGGTGCCAATCGGTGCCGATACCGATAGAGCCTTTCGCAAAGTCATACTCGGTGCTTGCACGTTTGGTTGCCGAGTTCACCGCTCCACCTGTTGTGCCGCGCCCTGCAAAGCTCGCGCTAGGGCCTTTACTGATTTCAACTTGCTCAACAGCGAAACTTTCACGAATGGTCATGCCCGGGTCGCGTAAGCCGTCGACGAAGACATCACTGCGCGCTTCATGACCACGAATAACATAGCGGTCACCAAAGGCATTTCCGTTTTCGCCTGTTCCCAGGGTAATGCCAGGCTGACCATCCAAAATAGTGCGCAAGTCACTACGGCCAGACTCGGCGACCTGTGTAGTCGTCACAACATTTATTGTTGCCGGAGTTTCAGCCAGTGTTCTTGTTCGGCGAGGGTCAGAAAGGCGTTCCGCTAGGTAAGGGGAACCTGGTGTCGCATAAGGGTTTGTGTCGGGTGTGACAGACTCTTCAATTTTAAGCTTATCAAGCTTGATGCTTTCTGGAGTGGGCTCTTCAGCGCTTGCCATACCCGTCATTAGAGCACCGGATATCGCCAGGGCTAATGTTCCAGAAGAACGAGTCGTAGAAAAAGTTTTCGGGTTTTGTGCAGTGTGGTTTGTTTCCGAGTCTCGGGCCGGATTATTAATGTTGTGAGACATGATACTTCCTTAAAAAAGCGTGTTGGATGAGTTAAGTGAAAATTCAATCGGCAAGGTAAGGTCGAGACCGTCCTTGCTCAATTCTTCTGGTATCGCTGGAAAGGGGGTAGCTCGTAGCAGCATGTCTAGAGCTTCCTGATCCAGGCGAGGGTCTCCCGAACTTTTTGTAATCCTTGGTCGTTTTAGACGACCATTTGTTTTTAGATAAAAATTAACGTGAACAGTGCCGGTCACGCCTGCTCGGCGGGCACTTCGAGGGTAGCGTTTATGGCGCGCAGCATGGGCGAGAATACGAGAAAGATAAGTTTGCTGAATAGCTGGTTTACCTCCTGTCGTAGTGCTTTTCCCTGTTCCCGTTGCTTTGATAGTTGCTCGACTGTTTTGTTTACTATCAAATATGTCTTCCTGAGTTTTGCTGTCTTCAGCCTGCTTTGTTTCTGCTTGCTTAGTTTCTGGTTGAGTCGTTTCTAGCTTTTTAGCCACCTGCTCAGGAGCAGCAAGCTCGGCTGGCAGATCTGCTTGTTTCTTCTCCAGATCAATTGTTTCGACGGGTGTGGGTTCTTCTATTGTTTCTTCTATTGCTTCAAGCGCTGGTTCGATTTCTGCGACTTCGTCTGGTGTTTGGGCTTCTTTGATATCGACAAGCTCTTCTTGAACTTGCTCGTTGGGTGCTTCTTCACTTGAGGCCGCGGCACTGGTATCCACAAAGCTTCCTGCCAGACCCAAGCCTGCTATTAAACCGTCTTCACCTGCTTGTTGAGCTCCGCTCATGGCAATAGCAGAGGGCGAGCTATAGATGCTATAAGCTAGTGCCAGGGAAAAGTGGAGCGCGATCGCAAAGAGACTTGCTGTTGTTATGTGAGCACTTTTTATCTTCATGGCTGAATCGTCTGAATGCTCAGGCTTTCCATGCCGTAAGTTCGTGCCAGCTTTAGCACCGGGTCTAATGCAGAAGCGGGAAGCTGGCGGTGAATGCGTATACTCAGTTCTGTGATCGTCTGATCAGAAAACACTTTGCTAAGTTCGTCATTAACTTGCTCACCTTCCAGTAAGTATTCTCCATTTGCATGAATTTCCAGTACCAGCGTCTTCGCGTCCACTTTCTGATCATTTTGTGAATTGGGCAATTCCAGGCTCTTGCTTGGCGATTTAATCTGACCGGCCACCATAAAGAAGATCAATAACAAGAAGACGATATTGATCGCAGGGACCATATTGCCGTCCAGGTTAAGGCTATTGTTTTTGGACGCTTCGATATGAATAAGCTTCATCGCGATACCGACTCGGCAAGGTTGAGATTGCTCACGCCCTGAGCACGGCAAAAATCAAGAACAGACACCAAACTTTGGATATCAACTTGGCTGAGTGCCGCAACAATAAGAGAGCTCTGCTGCATCGCAATATCCTTTAAGCCCTCGCTGAGAGCTGCATCGCTAAGTGAGTATTGGGTGCCATTTAATTCGAGCAAATTCCTATCGAGAATCAACAGGCGGTTTTGTTCTGCACTTGAGTGCGCGCCCTGAGATAACTGCCCAAGTTCAATTTGCCGAAATTGACTGAAGCTAGAGGTGAGCATAAAGAACAGTAGCAGGATAAACACCACATCAATGAGTGGGGTTAGGCTGACGAGGTTCTTAGGTTTTGTTTGAACCTTAAGCAACATGAAGAGTCTCGTTCACCATCTTGGTAGGGCTGTCGTTGGTAGGGGTGTTGTTCGCAGAGAACTTAGTGAAGACACGACTTACCGAGTCATTGATGTGATGGGCAACACGCTCGGCTCGACGGTCAAACCAGGCATAAGCTGCCGCAACGGGGATAGCGACGGCTAAGCCAGCGGCTGTGGTGAGCAAGGCTTGCCAGATACCGCCTGAGAGTACAGCGGGGTCGACATTGGATCCGGCTGACTGCATTTGCTGAAAGGCCTCAATCATACCAAGCACGGTTCCCATCAAACCTAGTAATGGGCTTAAGGTGGCAATGACTTCCAATGGCTTCAGCAATCCGCGCAAGTCCATGATGATTTGATTGGCTTGGCGTGTCAGCTCTCGCTCAAGAATGTTTTGATCTTCGTTGGCTAGGTGACCATCCATGGCATGACGAACTAGCTTTGGAATGGCTTGCTTATTGTCTAAGGTATTGAGTGCCTCGTCATAACGGCCTTGTTCCCATGCGGACAAGCTGGCTTCCAACTCTGCACTTTGTTCGACCTTCGCCGAAAAGTACTGCCAACATTTCAACAAAACGATAGACAGGGATATTACCGAAAGGGCAAGAAGAATCCAGACGACTGGGCCACCGATATTCAATAGTTCAATCAGAGGGTCAAGCATATTAGCGTTCAAGTTACTTGCTTGGTTGGGAGTAATTTCGGCTTGCATGTGGGGGGATTCCAAATAAATCATTATTAATAATGCAAATGATAATGATTATCATGAAGCATTGCAATAGAGGTGTTATGACGGGAGAATTATCTGCTGAGGAGCCCCTCGTTGGTCGGCAGGGGGCTCCATGCCCAAATATCAAAAGTTGAATTGTTGTAGTGTTTGTTTAGAATGCTGGCATGACTAAACCCTTGCGTGCTTTATTTCACTACTTCCTGGCCCTTACGATGCTCTTTGCATCGAGCTTTGCCATGTTCCATGCAAGTGAACATCTTCGTTTGGATAATCCCGCGAAGCACGTGGAGAGCAGCTTTGCACCTTACCTGCTAAGTCATGACGATCATGTTCATCATCAGCATTCCAGTGGTTCTCAAGACCATGAGGAGCTTGCTACTGAGCATGCATTTGAGTCTTTGTGTGAAGCTTGTCTGATTGTTTCTTCCCTTACTGGCTGTGTACCGAGTGATGTCTTTTCCGGTTTAGTCTCTGTAGGCCTTAGCTATAAACGGCCCGGTCAGCAGGATGAATCAAACCATA
>NZ_LWFE01000578.1:0-1358 GCF_001635675.1 Oleiphilus sp. HI0061
TTCAATCTAAGGTATGAAGAAAGGAGCCAAAAGTTCGTCAACACAAACAAATAAAACCGTCATATTTTTGCCTGTTTATGCTGACACTCTATCCCTGAGTGTTTGTAAGCGCTCCGGCGTTCCAACATCGAGCCAATAGCTCTGGATACGCTCACCACCAACTCGCTGTGCTTCAATCGCAGTTCGTAGCTGAGGGCCCAATTGCGAAGGGCCAGGTTTTATATCCTTAAAGAAATCTCGGTGAAACAAAGCAATTCCGGCATAGGTCAGGTGCTTGCCATCATTTGTATTCGCTGACAACTTACCGCTACTTTGTAAGACAAAATCCCCTTTTAAATTGTGCTCAGGATTATCCACTAGCGCGAGATAAGCCTCCCGCGACTCATTGTGAGTAGAAGCGTTATTCAGAAATTCAGCAATATTCAACTCACTATAAACATCGCCATTGATAAGCAAAAACTCTGGCTCGGCTTCGTCCGTCAACATTGAAAGCGCTTGAACAATACCACCCGCCGTTTCCAGAAGTTCAGATTCGTGACTGTAATGTATACGTAGGCCCCACTTTTCGCCATTCCCCAGGCTAGCCGGAATTTGCTGAGCTAACCAATGCGTATTAATCACCACATCTTGAATACCTGCCGCAGCGAGCTTCTCTAAGTGAAATTCGATCAGGTACTTCTCACCTATCCTCAATAAAGGCTTGGGGACATGCTCCGTCAAAGGCCGCATACGCTTGCCAAGGCCTGCTGCAAGAATCATCGCTTTCATGAAGAAGCTCCCAGCTTTTCTGATAGCCCAGGCAATACCCTCTGCTCAAGAAAGTGAGTCAGCTCCTGAAACTCAGGGTAAGCCGCACTGACTTTAACGATATACTGCACCGTTCTTGGAATATCATTCAAATAGCCATGCTTTCCATCTCGCAGGGATAGACGAGCAAAAATACCGGCCGCTTTCAGATGCCGCTGCATGCCCATTAAGTCGAAATCTCGTTTGAACTGTTCAAAGCTCGCTTGTCGCTCAGCCGAATCACTCAATAAGTCGTAAAAGTCTCTGCACCAAGACTCAAGCTGCTCGTTTGGCCAAACGATGTAACAATCACGAAGCAGGGAAACCAGGTCGTAGGTGTTAGGACCTTGCACCGCATCCTGAAAATCGATTATTCCCAGCTCTTCACCAACCACCATCAAATTTCGCGCATGATAGTCACGATGGACAACGACTTGTGGTTGAGCCAAAGCACTTTCTTCCAAAGCATGAAAGCTTGCCTTTAAAAGCTGCCTCTCGTCTTCACTCAAATCAAGACCAAGCTTTTTCTCAAGCAACCAGTCTGGGAACAGGGCCATTTCCCGTCGCAGCAG
>NZ_LWFE01000579.1:0-1243 GCF_001635675.1 Oleiphilus sp. HI0061
ACGGTTGCCTACGACATGATGTACGGCTCAGAGCAGACTGTCTTTAATCGGTGGGCTGAAGAGGCAGGGGCATCCCAGACAATTGATGGTCTCGGGATGTTGGTCGGGCAGGCGGCAGAAGCTTTTCGTGTTTGGCGAGGCATTTTGCCCGAAACCTCTGAGGTCATGGCTAGGATTAGGGAAGAAAGCTGAGCGCTTGCTATAAAGTAAGGCTTGCAAGTGGCCGATAGGTAATAAGAATAAAACGGCCTGAATATTGCTTATTCAGCGTGACTACAATGAATTGTCAACAATGCGGCCAAATCTTGGCACATAGGTTTTGATTTTATGGATTTAGCGACCCTCATAGGTCTGATTTTTGGCTTTGTCATCGTCATTGGCGCGATTTTAATTGAATCCAGCATTATGGATTTCGTTAACGTGCCGGGGCTCGTTATTGTTGTCGTGGGTACGATAGCCATAACCCTGGTTAAATATCGCCTGACGTCAGTGGCCACTTCTTTCAAACTTGCCTTTTCAACTGTTTTTCTTGAACGTACTGAAAACCCGGTTATGTTGATTGAGAAGGTTCGGGAACTTTCGGGTATTGTTCGAAAAGAAGGGATTCTTGGCTTAGAAAATGCTGAAATTGAAGATGAGTTTTTGGCAAAGGGGATAGCCTTGTGTATAGATGGCCACCCTTCCGAGTTTATCGAAGAGCTATTGATTCAAGAGCTAGAACAGTCTATTGAGCGATATGATACTGCCGAAAAGGTCTTTCGTGGTGTGGCAGAAACAGCGCCAGGGCTAGGTATGTTGGGCACCTTGGTCGGCCTGGTTCAGATGTTGAATAATATGGCGGACCCCAGTTCAGTTGGCCCAGCGATGGCGGTGGCATTGTTGACCACCTTCTACGGTGCCTTTATCGCGCAAGTGGTGGCGATTCCCTTGGCTGATAAATTAAACCTAAAAGCAATGGATGAGCATCGTAATATGTCATTGGTTATTACCAGTGTTCAAAATATTCTGAAAGGTCAGAACCCTCGCGTTATTACCGAAGTCCTGGTTAGCTATTTACCGCCTGCCCAGCGTGAAATTGTTAAGGCAGAAGAGTAAGTACGATGAGGGCGATTCCTAGGCCAAAACCTAAGGCAAGTGGTTCGTCCGGCTGGATTGTCACCTTTGCGGACTTAATGTCTTTGCTGCTGACTTTTTTTATTCTGCTACTCAGCTTTTCCAAGATGGATCTTCAGAAATATGAAGT
>NZ_LWFE01000580.1:0-9730 GCF_001635675.1 Oleiphilus sp. HI0061
AAAATTCAAGCAGCGATACAAAACGTTGTTAGTGACTTCAATATCTTCAGAGTAAAAGGTTTTGCAGCTTTGCCAGGTAAGCCAATGAGACAAGTATTGCAGGCTGTGGGTAAGCGTCTAGACAGTTATTTTGACCGCCCATGGCAAGCAGGCGAGCCAAGAAAAACATCGCTCGTTTTTATCGGAAAAGGCATCGAGAAAGCGGTCATCCAAAGCGTATTAGAAAACGCCCTGGTTTAGGTGGACGGGTTTAGGCAAACAGGTTTAAACGCACCCATTAGACAAGCGATATTGAAAGGCAGAATTTGGTGATTTTTTTATGCATTTGCTAGCAGCTAAACCGGGTGGTTTTGTCGATGATGAAGGTATTATCGATCTCGATCAAAGCCCCGCAGAGGTAGTTATACTGACATCGGCAGACAGTAGTTTGTCTGCACTGTCGTATGCGCTACAAAATATGCACGAAGATCACCAACACGATGTGAACTTTCCGCAAGTGCGTTTGGCGAACTGGATGCAATTGTTAAAGCCTGCTGCGTATGACTTGTATGAGCATAAGGTCTTGGAGTCGGCCCAAGTCGTTGTCGTATCCTTATTGGGTGGCGCGAGTTATTGGGCCTATGGTTTGGAGCGCTTGGTTGACTGGCAGAACGCACAAACACCGGACGCTCCTAGAACCTTAATTGTGGTTCCTGGGGATGATAATCCTGATCCGGACTTATCTGATGCTAGTTCGGTAGTGCCTCAGGATGCGCACCGTGTTTGGCGTTACTTGCGTGAAGGCGGCGTCGAGAATGCCCGACATCTTTATCACTTTATTATTGCGCGTTATGTCAGATTATTAGCTGATCTAACGTTGTCATGGCAAGAGCCGAGGCCCTTACCCAAATGTATGATTTACGAGCCGGGTGTAGAGCAGGGGACCTTATTAGCTTGGCAAGACAAGGTAAGCAATAAGGCTGGCCAAGATAATCCAACCGTAATGCTGTTGTTTTATCGAAGTCATTTGCAAAGCGCTAATACCACGATGTTCGATGCGCTAATTAGTGTCTTGGAACAGCATCAGCTTTCTGTGTTACCCGTTGCGATTAGTTCGCTAAAAGACCCGTCATCACTCTCCTTGGTTAACGCATTAATCGACCAGGCAAATGTACAGTTGGTACTGAATGCGACTGGGTTTGCAACCAATACCGTGGCGAGCCCCGATCTTAGTTCTGAGCCAAGTACTTTCCAATCGCCCTTTGAGAAAGACCTTGTTGTTTTGCAGTTGGTATTGTCAGGTAGTACAGAAGAAGACTGGTTAGCGCATAGCCAAGGCTTGAGAAGCCGAGATTTAGCGATGCAAGTCGTGCTTCCTGAAATGGATGGTAGGATTGCAACCCGTGCACTTAGTTTTAAGAGCGAGAGTTTCTACGACGAGCATGCCCAGTCGAGTATCGTTCAATATGAATTAAATGCTGAACGGGCACATTTCGTAGCGGAATTAGCATGGCGATATTGCCGACTTGCGGTGAAGCCAAATTCAGAAAAACGCATCGGGATGATACTCGCGAATTATCCGACGAAGGATGGCCGGATAGGGAATGGCGTTGGGTTAGACACACCCAATTCAGCCTGCCAAATTCTGAGTGCCTTGGCCGATGCTGGTTACCCCGTTAGCGATATTCCCGAATCGGGAAATGCATTGATCGAAGCATTGCTAACTTCTGTCACCAATAATCCAAATACCTTGCACCATTTGCCATGTTGGCAAAGTCTTTGTGTCGAGACCTATAAGAAGCTGTTTTCTGCGTTACCCGAATCGTCACAGAAAGCAGTAATAGATCAGTGGGGACAGCCAGAGGACGACAACAAGTTTCGGCAAGGGCGACTGATGATATCGGGTATTCGTTTGGGCGAGATCTTTGTTGGTATTCAACCTGCACGAGGATTCAATATTGATCTGGTCGCAAACTACCATGACCCGGATTTGATCCCACCGCACAACTACTTAGCTTTCTATTTTTGGCTGAGACATGTCTATAAGGTGGAAGCGGTGATTCATGTTGGTAAACATGGCAATCTGGAATGGTTACCCGGAAAAGGCTCGGCCTTATCATCAGAATGTTGGCCTGATATTGCGCTTGGCCCTATGCCGCATTTTTATCCGTTTATTGTGAATGACCCAGGTGAGGGTGCTCAAGCAAAGAGGCGAACCCAAGCGGCCATTATCGATCATCTAATGCCACCCATGACAAGGGCTGAAACCTATGGACCACTAGCCGAGTTAGAGTCGCTAGTCGATGAGTATTACCAGGCAATGGGAATGGACGACAAGCGCGAAGTCTATCTCCGAAAAGCGATTTTGGATCAGGTAAAAGATAGCAATGTGCTAGACGAACTTGGCACTGAAGATACGTCAGATGAAGACGCTGTACTAAATCGGCTCGATGCGTATTTATGTGACATCAAGGAAGCGCAGATACGACATGGTCTGCATATACTAGGGGTGCTGCCAAACAAGGAGAAGCTTTCGGATACGATAGTGGCCTTACTGCGCTTGCCTCGTGGTGGTGAGAAACACAGTCAGGGAATTCTTCATAACCTGGTTCTGGATTTAGATATTAAAGGTGACGATGATCTATTTGATCCACTGTCTGCAGGTGCGGAAGCTTGGGAGGGCACGAGACCTGAATGCTTAGCCGAACTAGATGAAGGACTTTGGCGTACCGAAGCGGATACACGTGAGCGACTAGAACTGCTTGCCAAAAAGCTAGTAGAAACCTATGTCTTGTCTGACGAATCAATTCCGTTGCTTGCGCAATTACCTTCTACACTAGCGCAGCTCAATTATACAAAAGACGTGCTCTTAGCTGCGTTGAGAAAAAGTGCAGAACTGGAGTTGGGCTCAATCATCAAGGGCTTAAGAGGTAAGCGCATTGACCCTGGCCCGAGTGGCGCACCAACGCGAGGAAGATTGGATACCTTGCCGACAGGGCGTAATTTCTTTTCCGTTGATAATCGTGCCATACCGTCCCCGGCGGCGTGGGAAATAGGAAAGCGTTCGGCCCAAGCTTTGATCGAACGTCATCTTCAAGCGCATGGTGATTATCCCAAACAGCTAGGTTTGTCAGTTTGGGGTACGGCAACCATGCGAACCGGTGGCGATGATATCGCTCAGGCTTTTGCTCTGATGGGCGTCGAACCTATTTGGGCGCCGGGATCTAACCGTGTTGTTGATTTTAAAGTGCTGAGCACCCAATTGCTGCAACGACCTCGTGTCGATGTGACCTTGCGGGTCTCGGGCTTTTTCAGAGATGCATTTCCTAACGTCATGAAATTATTTGATGCGGCCGTGCAAACGATTGTCGATATCGAAGAACCTGGAAACGAGAACATCATTCAACAGCATGTGTTAGAGCGTATCGATGAACTAACACTGACGGGGTTAAATGCCGATTTGGCTAGAAGGCAGGCGAGTTATCGTGTGTTTGGTAGTAAGCCCGGCGCTTATGGTGCGGGTCTACAGGGCTTGATAGACGAGCGTTGTTGGGAGCAAAAGAGTGATCTAGCCGATGCCTATCTGAATTGGGGTGGCTATGCCTACGGTAACGAGGCGGGAGACGGTGTCGATGCCAAGGAAGCTTTCCGTTTTCGATTGTCGCAATTAGAGGTGGTTTCGCAAAACCAGGATAATAGAGAGCACGACATCTTGGACTCTGATGATTATTACCAGTTCCAAGGGGGCATGAGCAACGCGGTTGAAGTGTTCTCGGGGGATGCACCAACGGTGTATCACAATGACCATTCCAACCCGTCATCTCCTAAGATTAGAACCTTGAAAGAGGAGCTGAACCGGGTTGTCCGTTCGCGAGTGTTAAACCCTAAATGGATTCATGCGATGCGAGAGCATGGTTACAAAGGTGCCTTTGAGATGGGGGCGAGCATTGATTATATGTTCGCCTATGATGCCACCACCAATCTGATTGATGATTATCAATACGAGGCCGTGACTGATACCTTGATACTCGACTCGGATAACCTCAATTTTCTCTTGGAGAACAACCCCTCTGTGCTTGAAGAAATGGCAGAACGCTTATTAGAAGCGACGCAACGTGGGCTTTGGGGTGCTCCTGGCCAGTATCCGGAAAAATTACAGGATGTGCTCTTGGCTTTGGATGAAAAGCAGGAGCAGGCATGATGAGTAGAGTTGACGACCGAATTCTTCATGGGGGAGATCTCGAAACGGCATCAAAATGCTATGGTGTCCCTATAGAAAAGTGGATTGACCTCTCGACGGGCATTAGCCCTATGCATTACCCAGACGTGGATATATCTACAGAGTACTTAACTCGAATGCCATATCAGAAGGATAATTTTCGCAGCGCCGTTCGAGGCTATTACGGGCAGCATGATTTCTTTGCGACAAATGGCTCACAACAAACTATTGCTTCGCTGCCAAAGTGCCTGAAGAATTTTCCGATTGTCTTGCCTGATATCGGTTATCAAGAGCACGCCGAGGCCTGGCGTCAGCATGGGGCGGAGTTGGTTTATTATCCATCGAACAACGTTGATGACGCAAAAAAAGTCATAGAAAAACGGCTTGCATCTGGCGACGCATTTCATTTGCTGGTGATAAATCCAAACAACCCCACATGCATCACTTTCTCACCCGAAACATTGAAGTATTGGTCATCACAACTTACTGAGGGCGCTGCGTTAATCGTGGATGAAGCGTTTGCAGACCTCTGTCCTGAGCAAAGTGTTTTGGGTGCTAATTTTGCAGCGAATATGGTGGTATTAAGATCATTCGGTAAATTCTTTGGCTTACCAGGCTTGAGGCTCGGTTTTGTTTTTGCGGGCCAAACGCTTTTGCATGAGATGAAGGCTTTCATTGGTGTTTGGGATGTCAATGGGCCTGCCCAAGAAATAGCGACTCGAGCGTTTCTTGATGCGCAATGGCAAGCTGACGCGCGCCAGCGATACCTCGACTTGTCTCGAGATAACCAAAAGCTGTGGCAAGGTTTATTTATTCAATTGCGAGAACAAGGGGGCGATGTATCAGAAGCCCACCAATTGTTGTTTTCGACCTATACCCTCGAAGATGAAAAAGCAAAACGACTATTCGAAGTGTTTGCACAGCACGGTGTTTTACTTCGATTAATCAAAATCGGTAAAGGGCATTCTTTAATTAGGATAGGCTTTGTCGATATACAAAACGTCCAACAAGTGACGGAACTAAATCATAAAATTAAACAAAGCATGCACGCATTAAAAAAATATTTTGCTGGCACCGCAAACGACATACAAATGGAGAGGCAATATGGCTGATCAATCAGTGGAAGTAAAACGTGGCATTATGGTCTGTGGCCATGGCAGTCGAGACAAAGGCGCAGAGCGTGAATTTGGGCGTGTCGCAGCAGGACTAAAAAAACGATTTCCAGATATGCCTGTCGAATATGGCTTTTTGGAGTTCTCCGCACCCAACATTCATATGGGTCTAAACTCGTTAATTGATCAAGGTGTCGAAGAGATCTACGCGGTTCCAGGAATGTTGTTTGCCGCAACTCACGCAAAGAACGACATTCCATCTGTATTGACGACATTCGAAGAGAAAAAGGGGAACGTGAAAGTCGCTTACGGCAATGAACTCGGCTTGCACGAAGCGATGATCGAGGCGTTTCAAGCAAGAATATATGAGTCACTCGGGCTAGACTCCAACAACCCTCCAGATCAACTTTATGACACTATGCTAGTGGTTGTAGGGCGCGGAACGTCAGATACCATGGCAAACGCGGAAGTGGCTAAACTGACTCGAATCGTCAATGAGAATATGGGTTTTGGCTGGGCTGATACGGTTTACTCAGGGGTAACCTACCCATCGGTTGGAGAAGGCTTGGAGCGATTGGTAAAACTCGGTTTTAAAAAAATAGTGGTGGCACCGTATTTTCTGTTCACAGGCAGGTTAATTAAACGTATTTACGGATATGTAGACCATGTCGCCGGACAGTTTCCTGATAGCGAGTTCATTAAGACGCCTTATCTTAATGATCATGAAAAAGTTATCGATGCATTTGAAGTTCGTGTGCGTGAAATTATGACGAATCAGTTACTGCCAGAAAACTTAATGTCATCGTTCAAGCGGAGGCTGGCGGCAGGAGAGGTTGACGTGCATCACCATCATGCTGAATTTGACCCGAATAATCCAAATGGCAGCGTGTCTGAAAGCAGTCATTCGCACGATGACTCACCTAGTCATGAACATTCACACGGTCATTCTCATGACCACTCACACTCTCATGGCCACTCTCATGGCCACTCACATAGTCATGGGCATTCCCATGGCGTTTACAAACATATCGGACACCCAATGGGGCCACGAACCATGATAGGTGACGGGATTTGTAATTGTTTCATGAGACAATTTCCTCAAGAAATACTCGATGAAGAAAAAGAGAAAATAGCTAGCGCCAGTGATAAAACGCCGCTTGCGCATCGCCAATAGCCGTAAGGATGATGAGATGGGCTCTAAGTCATGAGTAAGTCGTTCAGTTATCCTGAAGCCGATAAAAAGGCAATATACCGCGTTATGGCTGAGCGCAGGGATATGCGCCATTTTAATGGTCAGCCGCTAGAAGAAACTACGCTCGGTAGAATTCTTGCGGCAGCTCACTTGGCGCCTAGTGTTGGATTAATGCAGCCTTGGCGTTTTATCCGAATCAAGAATTACGATATTAAGCACTCAATTCATTTACTCGTGGATAAAGAGCGAAAATTTACTGCGCAAGCCCTAGGAGAGCGTGAGCAAGATTTTCTCAAACTGAAGGTAGAGGGCATACTTCAATGTTCAGAAGTAATTGTAGCTGCGTTGCCTGACAAACGCGATGAACATATATTTGGAAGACGGACCTTGCCAGAAATGGATCTGGCATCCTTATCCTGCGCCATTCAAAATATGTGGCTAGCCGCTCGCGCCGAAGGTGTAGGCATGGGATGGGTATCTTTGTTTGAACCGGAGGACCTTAAACAGCTTCTTGAAATGCCTCAAGGAAGCCATCCCGTTGCGATTCTGTGTATTGGTCATGTTGATGGGTTCTATGAGAAACCGATGCTCGTGATGGAAAAATGGTCAGAAAAATTCGACTTGAATGAGCTGGTTTTTGAGAACTTCTGGGGAAAAAGTTAGGCTAGATAAAATGAAACATAATTAGCTTTGTCACCTTACTCAAGGGTGATCTAATTGTTTAAGATCACTTTTATATTTTCGTAGGTGAAGTTCGAACTGCAACATCTTATAGAATTAGTTCGTCGATAACGAACGTCTGTTCGAAATTAGCGTTTACTCAGAGGGGCGGATCCTTGGTGGGCGCCACTAACAATCACCCCATGCTGCCGACCTTGGTCCGTCATATGGCTCTAAGTTTAGCCAATACTGGACCGTCAAGATATCTTGCTTAGTGAGTATCGTATGCTTAATTGAGTGCACAATATACCTCTTAGGAGATTGTTCGGATGCGATCCGTCCAACACCATCGAGCCTATCCCAACCGTGGTCATCAAACCTTTCTCCGACCGAAACTGGTAGAAAAGGTGTATTGGATATAAACATTGCAACAGGTGTGTGCTCTCCACTTGTATCGCAAAGGTATAATTCGTACTTTGTCATCTAGGCGTACCCAACAGTTTATTCTATAAGACTGGAGGCGCATCAAGGCCTCTTAATCATTTTGCCATATTTGGTAACTATAATTTATGTTGGACACGAAGTCTTGAGTGAAAACTAGCTTAAAACTACTAGGGATTTTCGGGAAATAGATATTCCCCTCGGGCTCAATGTCGATAGTTGAAATATGTAAGGTATCAACTTTGCCGATTAAGCTGTTATATATTTCGCCGCCACCACATACAATTGCATGATCTGTTATTTTCTCTAAATGGATTAGAGCATCTTCGATCGTTGAAAATACTAAGACATTCTTATCATCTGATGTGAAGCTTGAACGGGTTACGACAGCATATCTACGATTAGGCAAAGCTCCCATAGACGTGAAGGTTTTTCGTCCGACTAAAAGCCACTGATTATAGGTGACTGCCTTAAATAGTAACTGCTCTCCTTTTGCGCTCCACGGTATATCTGGGCCGTTCCCTATGACTCCATTCTTTGATATTGCTGCCATTAGCGATAATTTCACGAAACTTCCTTCGGTTGTAAAATTGTATAAACAGAGTTGATCTCTTTGTGACTACAGCGCTGCTTTTTTGTGCGGTAGGAAAGGGGTTTTTAAGTATATTATGTAGCTAACGAAGCCTCAATAACCGCTAATGCTTTGATGCTAAGTTGAAATTCTAACATTGCTTTAGCTCTCTCAAAACTGAACCAGCCAAACTCACAATGTTCGCTGGATAATATTGGGTCGGTACTTACAGGCGCAGAGAAAACGAATTCTTGAATAGTATTGTGCTCTCTTGCGTACTTTGATTGCCACTCTGGTTTAATAGCGTATTCATACTGGTAGATTGACTTACCAATATTTGAGATGCATATACCTGACTCTTCGAAAACTTCTCGGATCGCAGCTTTTTGAAGGCTCTCGCCTAGCTCTTTCCCCCCAGTAACACTTTGCCAAAAACCAGAAAGAGCTAAGTCTGGGCGAGGTACCCGCTTTAACAACAGATACTGTCTTTGGTTTCTAGTTTCTCGATAAAGAAATACACTGACTGAAATTGGTTCTCGCATAAATACCCGTACTTTGCACATAAAGCGAATGTTGAAATGTATCTTGTAGCTATGATTTACCAATTGTCTTTGAGGTTTCCAATCAATATGTTGGTTTGTTTTTTACAGCTAAAAAATATCTTTGGTGAGAGTATTCAAAGGGATAACCTTTTACAACAGTTTCAATGAGAAAAGAGCGTTTTAGGTCGAGTGTAAGCATTGGCTCAATTTTAAAACTGGCTGCATTACCCTTATCTAAATAAGTGATTAAAACGGTAATTTTGCATACGTACTTGTAATCCTGGTATGTTGTCAGTCGAAAATATCTTGGAGCTAATAAACTAGCGCTTTGTGCTCAAAGCCAGCATTCCATGAGCGTTCGTAAATGTTATATTTAGGCCAAATCTAAACCAAGCTTCAACGGCAGCTAATGGCACAATCAACGTCACTTAAAAAATAGATTACCGCCTGCGCGGTAATGACAGAAAAGCGGACAATGTGATAGTTCGAAAATGTCGGCTGTCTCATCACAGCTGCCAAAAAGCAAAACCCGCCAAAAGACCGCTTTGTGAAGGTAACTGCTATAGTTGTTACACAAGAAAAAGATCTGCTTTTTTCTTCTAACCGATGAAACTCATTTCGTTGGTTTTAGCCGAACTCTCTTGATAAGTGTTTATGGAATCACTGAACTGAAAGAGTCGGTTCAAACCAGTCTCAAAGGTCCGCTATCCGAACAAAGGCAATGAACTTTTCTTCTAGCTCAGCTAGAGATTAATGCCTACTTACTCATCGTTTGTGATAAGAAGCAAGGTCGGTTCTTGAATATTAAGTTATCTATTCCCATAAAATGACTCAGCGATGTGAGTAGTCGTAAACCTTTATAACCCTTTTACCGAAGACTTACCGAACATTCTTTCCCGTTTTTCATAATGATATGTAAATGGGTTGATACCAAACGCTTGAACAGCACCAATATCATCTCTAATATGGGATCGAAACTTATGTAGATAAGTTATTATACTATCCTCACGGCAC
>NZ_LWFE01000581.1:0-732 GCF_001635675.1 Oleiphilus sp. HI0061
TTGCAAGCAGAGCTGAAGAGTGAGACGCTGCCTCAAATAGCATTGCTGTTTTATTTTTTATGACTTCAAAATAGGCTTCTTCTGATACGTCAGGGTTTTTGCAGTTCATTAACTGGAAAACTTCCCCTTCGGCAATGACATTGGTTGCATTCGATAGCACTTCCATAACCGGAACGCTGCCGATATCGACCATCATTTGAAAAGCTCTCGAGTACAAAAAGTCGCCGACTAGTACGCTGGGAGCATTGCCCCACTTGGCATTGGCAGTAGAGCGCCCGCGGCGCATGTTTGATGTGTCGACAACGTCGTCATGTAATAATGTGGCTGTATGCAAAAACTCGATAATAGTGGCTAGTTTGCATTGATCCTGACTAGCTTCCCCTAAGGCTCTGCTGGTAAGAAGGACTAGTAAGGGGCGCATACGCTTACCACCGCTTTCGACGATATATTGCGCAATTTTTTCTACTAAGGGGACATCTGAAGATAACTGGGAAGTGATAAACTGGTTTACTTCACTGAAGTCTTTTTCAACGCTGTCGTAGATTGCCTGAATTTGCATATTGAATATCTTAAAATAGAGCCGACTAAAATTGGCTGACATGCTAGGGGGGCTGTGCTTGTCTGTCAAGAATTACTATCCGCCATACAATAATTAAAGTCTTGTTTTGGCTAGAATGTGCTTGCAACACTTGGTTGAATAAAATACAATTGCGCGCCCTAAAAGTCATGGGT
>NZ_LWFE01000582.1:0-634 GCF_001635675.1 Oleiphilus sp. HI0061
GCCAATCTCTTCATGACACTCTCGAAGTGCAGTATTAACAAGTGTTGTATCTTCCTCATCATACTTCCCCCCCGGAAAGGCTACCTGCCCTTTATGTGTATTCATATGTTGCGCCCGGCGCGTGAAAATAATCTGAGGCTCTGGTTCGCGGGTTAAGGGAACTAGAATACCTGCCTCGGGTAACTCTTCGACAATATTTTTTGGCTGATGCTGCTCGATTCGCGCTCTCAGTAAATTAATTATTTGCATTGGGGATTAGAGGTTCCAAAACTTAAGTGGCGAATAAGGAGCTCGTTGACAGATCTAGTAAAAAAGCTCACTCAGATAAAGATCTCAAGTTGTTTACTAAGCCAAACTTTAGCATACTGCCCCCTCAATAAAAATCACTGGTGAGAAACCTATGAAATTCTGCAGTCATTGTGGCGACGATGTTGAGAAAAAGATTCCTGAAGATGATAACCGACAGCGTTACGTCTGCTTAGGCTGTGAACATATCCATTACCAGAACCCGAATATTGTTGCCGGCACCATTCCCACTTGGGGCGATAAGGTATTATTATGCAAGCGCGCCATCGAACCCCGTTTAGGCTATTGGACTCTGCCAGCGGGTTTTATGGAAAACCAGGAAACGACA
>NZ_LWFE01000583.1:0-1155 GCF_001635675.1 Oleiphilus sp. HI0061
ACCGAGACTGGCGTTAGTGCAATGCTGGGGACGGTTGACCAGAAAAAGATCTATCGTATTCTGGATTGTTTGATTTCAAGAAATGCGGCAGCGATGCTTGACGAAATTAAAGCGCTCGCCGAATTTTCCCCAAATTATGCTTCAGTGTTAGCGACGATTGCAGAAGTGCTTCATCGTGTGGCTATCGAGCAGGCTGTTCCTGGCGCTTGTGATAACTCTATGGGTGATCAGGAGCACGTCGTTTCCTATGCTCGTAAGTTATGTGCCGAAGATGTTCAGCTTTTCTATCAAGTGGCCTTGGTTAGTCGTCAGGACTTGGCGATTACGCCTGACCCTAAATCTGGCCTTGAAATGGCCTTGCTCAGAATGCTTGCTTTCCAGTTAAGCCCTAGTGATCAGCTAGGAATTGATATTGTCACAGCGCCTGTAGGCAATGAAGTGCCGGTTGCTGAAGAGCAAACTGTGCAAAGTGCTCCGCTAGAGAATAATTTGTCTGAGGACGAAAGCAAAAAAAAAACACTTCTGAATAGTGAAGGTTTAAATGTTGAGGGTGTAGCACAAGTTGAACGGGCACCTGTTGAGACCTCTGAGTCGACTGCCAGCCGCTTACAAGAGCCTGTTGAAACGCAGAGCTTTGCAGAAACTGAGCAGCCTGTTACCAGCGTTGTTGAAAGTCCAGTTCAAGAACCTGTCTCGGAACCAGTGCCTGAACCTGATAAACAATCTACTTTGCGGAATGAGGAAAAATCTCCTATTGCAGAGAGTTCGTCTCAGGATCATGTAGAGAAAAGTGAGCTTGCCGCAGATGTCCTTTCAAGCGGATGGAATAAGCAGGTGACACAATTGGGTCTTAGCGGAATGACGCTTAATTTAATGCTTAACTCAGTGCTAGAAGAGAACCCGGACGGCTTGAATCTTTATTTTGAGGCTGGACACTTTCGTTTGCTAAATCCAAGTCATGAAGGGCGGATTCGTGAATCATTGAGTAAAGAAGTGGCACAAGGGCGAAATATTACTTTCTTCGAGGGCTTAAAGCCCGAACACGAGTCGCCGATGATGTGGCGTGAACGCGTGAAAGCGGAAATGGGGGAGCAAGCAAAACTGAGTGTTGAAAATGACCCCTATGTCCAACAGATGATTAGAGAGTTTGATGGT
>NZ_LWFE01000584.1:0-345 GCF_001635675.1 Oleiphilus sp. HI0061
AGCACGTCGTTTCCTATGCTCGTAAGTTATGTGCCGAAGATGTTCAGCTTTTCTATCAAGTGGCCTTGGTTAGTCGTCAGGACTTGGCGATTACGCCTGACCCTAAATCTGGCCTTGAAATGGCCTTGCTCAGAATGCTTGCTTTCCAGTTAAGCCCTAGTGATCAGCTAGGAATTGATATTGTCACAGCGCCTGTAGGCAATGAAGTGCCGGTTGCTGAAGAGCAAACTGTGCAAAGTGCTCCGCTAGAGAATAATTTGTCTGAGGACGAAAGCAAAAAAAAAACACTTCTGAATAGTGAAGGTTTAAATGTTGAGGGTGTAGCACAAGTTGAACGGGCACCTG
>NZ_LWFE01000585.1:0-300 GCF_001635675.1 Oleiphilus sp. HI0061
TCTAATAGCTTTGTTTGCTTGGCACGTAGTTGGCGAGAGCAAGGGGTCAATGTTCCGGCTTTGATAAAAGTTGATTTGGATAAAGGCTTTCTATTATTAAGCGATTTGGGAGATGAGCTATTGTTGCCTTACCTGAATCCCGATAGCCCGGTGATAGAAAGTGGTAATAAACACTATGCGCAAGCCATGAAGGCGCTGCTAAAGATCCAAAGTCTTAAGCCAGCAAATGATTATGCTCTACCACTCTATGATAGTGCACTGCTGCAACGGGAAATGGCCCTGTTCCCAGACTGGTTGCTT
>NZ_LWFE01000586.1:0-831 GCF_001635675.1 Oleiphilus sp. HI0061
AAACAGCTTGTTGATTATTCACGATCATAAACTGATTCGAATCAATAATTTTTTCAGGCTTGTCAGGGTCTCTTCCGAAATAGATCCATTGATGCTTTTCTTGATATATTGCTTGAGATTTCATGTGCGTGCCTAGATTAGTTTATTGTTAGTAGATAAAAACTTTAACGCTTTATCGATATGGTAAAGGATGCGCTTGATCATCTCTTCAACGTTATGCGCCATATCGAGTAAAACAGGGCTATGTTCGCCAGTTCGAGGCGCTTCGATTTTGGAATTAACAGCAATAACGGCGATGCTACGAATATTCTTTTGCATTTCCGTCAGAAGGTCATTTAGTTCGCGGTTAAAGCGTGCAATGCGTTCACGGCTTTGCTGCTCGCGTTGAGGGCGCCCCTGGATGTGTTGTTGGACGATCTGAGGTACNTTGTCCGGTTCCATCACTCTATAGGCTTTTTCAAGCTTCTCTTCAAATAAACTGGTACGCCACTCGCGAACGGCTTTATTGGCGGTTTCAACAGTCATGGTACTCACCAGGTCGGCCAAGGATATGGATTCACGTGAACACTCATCATAAAAGGTTGCCAAAACAGCTAGACCGGCTGCGCTTNCGCCAATACGTTTAGCGAGTACGCGCAAATTTTTGGAAGAAATAGATAAGCTTCGAGTAATCTCCTGAGCATGATAGAGCTCAGCGGCAACCTTTGCTGCAATGACGGTTTGTTGGGTGTTCTCGCTAAGCATTGGCAGTGTCTCCCAAACTCACTTACGTAGCGTATTTAGGGCCAGATTTAAAAAGATAAGACTTAGTTCTATCCGGTATCTGAGGCT
>NZ_LWFE01000587.1:0-330 GCF_001635675.1 Oleiphilus sp. HI0061
CGCCTGAGTCATCAGCATAACAGGTACGGGCGAGCGACAGTTGGAAAACTGCAATCAAAGAAATATAAATGATAAAGGACTTTATCCACATGATTACAAAGGTAGACCATAATCTGTGGATTGCCAAAGCCACAAACCTAAACACGCGTGGTTTTACACTTTAATAACATAGCTCTGAGTTTTAAGAGCAATATGGAGATATAAACAAGAATGGCCCGCCCTTCAGGATTCGAACCTGAGACCTTCCCCTTAGGAGGGGGACGCTCTATCCAGCTGAGCTAAGGGCGGAAAAATAGGCGCAGGAATAATAGCGAGCAAATGAGTCAGGCT
>NZ_LWFE01000588.1:0-652 GCF_001635675.1 Oleiphilus sp. HI0061
AGAAGGCTGTACACTTTTACTTGCAGGTATGGATAAGCACTTAAGCAAAGGTCAGTATGAGTTGCTGGAGAAGTGCTTTGGCCCGGCGAGTTTTTTGCCAGGTGTAAAAAAAGCGCGAGTCTGGAGGGCAGAGGTTGATAAATCTCTGGCGTACGCTTCAGAGCAGAATATATTTGAACAGTGCAAGTCTGTCAGCGTTCCCGATTTTGAATTGAACTTGAAGGCTTTACCAAATGTCTTTAGCAATGATCATTTGGATATTGGCAGTCGCTTCTTTTTGGGGCATTACAAGTGCTTACCGGAGGTTTCACAAGTCGCTGATTTAGCCTGTGGGAATGGGGTACTTGGTTTAGCCTACTTACAGCGCTTTCCTAATGCCCAGATGTTTTTCTATGACGAGTCTTTTCAGGCGGTACAGTCTGCGAAACACAATTTGGCGGTCAATATGCCTACAAACCGTGCTGAGTTTATTGCTTGTGACGGCTTGAGCAAGGCTAAGTCTAATTCATTGGAATTGATTCTTTGTAACCCGCCGTTTCATCAGCAAAATACGGTGAGCACTTCGATAGCCCAATCCTTTTTCAAAGAAGCCAAACGTGCATTGAAAACGGGTGGCGAGGTATGGCTCGTGGCAAATCGGCACCTTGGCTAC
>NZ_LWFE01000589.1:0-928 GCF_001635675.1 Oleiphilus sp. HI0061
GACTCTACAGACTAATCCCTACCCGGCATTTATGGACATGGTAAAGCGTCAGCTGGGAAAAGATTACCATGAAGACGACCTACGCACTGAAGGGCTAAAGATATATACCAGTCTAGACCCCCAGCTCCAGCACCAGCTAGAGAATACAATCGCCAGCAAACTTCCAACACTCGAATCAGGGAAACAGACAGGAACGCTTCAAGTAGGCGCCGTGGTCACCGCAACCGGCACCGGGGAAATACTCGCCATGGCTGGGGACAGAAAAGCACGATACCGCGGTTTTAACCGTGCTCTTGATGCAAGAAGACCTATCGGCTCGCTCATTAAACCGTCAATATTCCTTAGCGCACTGGAAAAACCCTCACAATATCAACTCAGCACGCTGGTATCAGATCAGGCATTCAAAATAGAGTTTGAAGATGGGCAAATCTGGGCGCCGCAGAACTTTGATCACGAAAGCCATGGAGAAGTCCCCTTATATCTAGCGCTTGCTAAATCCTACAATCTGGCAAGTGCCCGCTTAGGTTTAGAGCTAGGAATTGACACAGTGCATGACATGCTCAGGCGTTTAGGTGTCAAAAGAGAGCTCACGCCCTACCCTTCTCTATTCCTAGGATCTCAATCATTGTCACCGCTTGAAGTGACGCAGCTCTACCAAACTATCGCCAGTAATGGCTTCAACATGCCCTTAAGAGGAATTCGCGAGGTCACCAACGCACAAGGTGAAACTTTAACCCGCTACCCTTTCAAGCTTAGTCAAGTAGTTGCACCCGAGGCGATTTATTTATTACAAGAAGCACTAGTAAAGACCATGCAAACCGGCACCGGGCGCTCTGCATACAAACAACTACCAGAGCAACTGGTGGTTGCGGGTAAAACCGGCACCACTAACGATAATCGGGATAGTTGGTTCTCAGGCTACTCGGGA
>NZ_LWFE01000590.1:0-1040 GCF_001635675.1 Oleiphilus sp. HI0061
CTTGGTATTTGTTTGGGTCACCAAAGTATTGGCCAGGCTTTTGGCGGAAATATCATTCGTGCCGGGCAGGTGATGNACGGTAAGACTTCAGCCATGCATCATAACGATAGGGGCGTATTTAAGGGATTGACTAACCCTTTCACCGCAACCCGTTACCACTCACTGGTTATTTGTAAAGATACGCTACCTGATTGCCTGGAAATCACGGCATGGACTGAAAACGATGACGGTAGTGTCGAAGAGATCATGGGTGTTCGCCACAAGGAACTTGATATTGAAGGGGTTCAATTCCACCCTGAGTCAATTCTAAGTGAACACGGTCATGACTTACTTAAGAATTTCTTAGACCGATAAGATAAAACGATAAGCGAATAAAAATAGGTATACGCATGGATATTACTCAAGCTCTGGCAAAAGTCGTTGAAAACACCGACCTAGCAACCGATGAAATGCAGTCTGTCATGCAACAGATTATGACAGGCCAAGCGACAGAAGCTCAAATTGGCGGTTTCCTAGTTGCTTTGCGCATGAAAGGCGAAAGCATTGATGAAATTACCGGCGCTGCTCAGGTGATGCGAGAGCTCTCTACTAAAGTAGATATCAGCGGCGAACACTTGGTAGATACCTGTGGCACCGGCGGCGATGGTGCTAACTTGTTTAACGTCTCGACAGCCAGTGCATTTGTGGTAGCTGCAGCGGGTGGCAAGGTAGCAAAGCATGGTAACCGTAGCGTTTCTAGCAGCACTGGCAGTGCTGATGTACTCGAAGCTGCAGGCATTAATTTGTCTTTAAGCCCCGAGCAAGTACAGCGTTGTATTGAGGAAATTGGTGTTGGTTTTATGTTTGCACCAGCTCACCATAGCGCTATGAAGCATGCTATTGGCCCCCGGAAGCAGATGGCTATTCGTACCATCTTCAATATGCTTGGCCCCATGACTAACCCTGCTAACGTTGGTAAGCAAGTGATCGGCGTATTCAATAGTGCTTTGTGTAAGCCTATGGCTGAAGTATTAAAACGTCTGGGTAGCGAGCATGTACTC
>NZ_LWFE01000591.1:0-2333 GCF_001635675.1 Oleiphilus sp. HI0061
TCTTGATACCTTTTTGAACACAAAGCGCTTCAAAGTCCTTAAAGGTGCAGAGGTGGATGTTCGGTGTGTTATACCAGGTATGCGGCAAAGTTTTCGACATCGGCATTTTGCCATTCCACAAAAGGTAATGGCGGCAACGCCAATAGCCAAAATTTGGAAAGGTAACAATTCCCTGATTTCCGAGACGCATCATTTCATCAAGCATCACATCCGGACGCCGGACTGCCTGTAGAGCTTGCGTCATAATCACCGTATCAAACTGCTGATCGGCAAATTGAGACAGGCCTCTTTTGTCCAGATCATGCTCTATAACATTAACTCCCTTCTCAATGCATCGGGTTATCTGCTCTGACGCAATCTCTAGCCCATATCCAAGGACCTTCTTTTCCTGCTGTAAGTGCGCCAGTAAAGTGCCATCACCACAACCTAAATCGAGCACACGGCTGCTTTCTTTCACCCAGGGTTCTATCAGTCTCAGGTCGGCACGCATTATTTTATCTCCTCAGCAATACGCTTCATATAAGCTGAGAAGATAGCCATATAGCGCTCCGTTGGAATTAAAAACGCATCATGTCCATATTCTGAGTCTACCTCTGCATAACAGACACGTTTACCTGCTTTAGTCATAGCTTCAACCAAACGCTCTGAACGCTCGGGAGAAAAGCGCCAGTCTGTACTAAAGGAAACAACAAAATAGCCACACTGGGCTTTGCCTAGTGCTTTCTCAAGAGAACCTTCTGTTTTTTCAGCCGGGTCAAAGTAATCCAAAGCCCGTGTCATTAATAAATAAGTATTGGCATCAAAGGTTTTTGAGAAGCGCTCACCTTGATAGTTTAGGTAGCTCTCGACTTCAAACTCAACATCATAGCCAAAGTTGAAGGCTTCTTCCTTTAGATCCCTACCAAACTTTTCACCCATTGAGGCGTCAGACAGATAGGTCACATGACCAATCATACGAGCGAGCATCAAGCCTTTCGACGGTATGGTATCTTGGCTGTAATAGTGACCTTGATGAAAATCGGGGTCAGAGGTAATCGCTTTACGAGAGATTTCATTAAAAGCAATATTTTGAGCAGTCAGCTTAGGTGTTGAGGCAATAACCACCGCATGTTTCAAACGCTCGGGATAATTGAGCGACCACGCCAAAGCCTGCATACCGCCTAGACTCCCACCGACCACCGCAGCCCAAACGTCAATGTCTAAACGGTCAGCCAAGCGAGCTTGACTTTCGACCCAATCGTCAACAGTAATAATAGGAAAGTCTGGGCCATAGAGCTCACCGGTTTCAGGGTTGATAGTGTTTGGCCCGGTACTACCACTGCAGCCACCCAGGTTATTCAGGCTCACCACAAAAAAGCGATTGGTATCTATTGGCTTATCTGGGCCTATACACGAGTCCCACCAGCCAGGCTTCTTATCAGATTCCGAATGAAAACCCGCGGCATGATGATCGCCGCTCAAGGCATGGCAGATCAATATTGCGTTAGTTCTGTTTTCGTTCAGCTCGCCGTAAGTTTCATAGACAAGCTCATATTGTTGCAGCGTCTTGCCACTGATCAGATTTAGCGCTTGGTCAAAATGTGCAACTTTCGGCTCAACGATACCTACAGAGTGCATCGCTTGCGCGTTAGAAGTGTTTGGTGAGGAACTGGCAGTTTCAGGCATGCGTTGGATTAGGGCTCTTTATGATGCGTATCAAGAAAAGCGGAGTGTAAACGGCCCTCTAGCGAATGGCAATATCCTGAATACTAATCACATTGCTTGGCGGCGGTGTACTCAGGCTCTGATGTATTTGCTCAACTTCGCTAATTTGCTGATGCGTTCTATCGATCAGTTCTTTCAATTTAGCCTGCTGAACCTTTTTGTCCTTACTCGAACTCGCTAAATTCCTTAAGTGGCTCACACGCTCTTCGAGCATGGTTTTTTGCTCATGAGTATATTGAATAAGCGGTAATAAAGCCTCTTCTGGCCACTGCTTGGCTTGTTTAATAATTTGCAGCTGGATCAGACGCATCTCTGCAGCAAAGGTATTAAAAAAGTGATTTATCAGCACCGATTGTTCCGTCATAAACATTTTAGGTCGTCGACAGAACTTCACCAACTTTGCTTTCAAAGCCTCTAGCGCTTTGCGCTGCTCACCAATTGTAAACTTTCTTGGTTTAAGGTACTTGGCATGAACGTCCGACTTGAAGCGCTTATAAATTGCATGAACCATTTTGTCGGCAATTTTTGCTTCACTCTCGACATTATCGAGTTCTTTATCCATCTTATCGAAAAATTTATTCATCGAGTGAACCAAGCCAACGGTGCTCCAACAATCTTGCATATCACGC
>NZ_LWFE01000592.1:0-1000 GCF_001635675.1 Oleiphilus sp. HI0061
CTAATAAACGAAACGCAGTTGAATGAAGCAATTGCTTCTCAGCAAGGCACTGATCTGCCCTTGGGTCAGATTCTCGTCGATAAAGGCTGGTTGAGTCGTAGACAGATTGACCAAGCTCTTAAAGTACAGAGTAAATTACGTAGCGCCATTGTTTCTTCGATTATTAGTTTATCTCCCTTGGCTTTGGTTGGTTGTGGCTCAGCAGCGACCTCTGACGAAGAACCTGTAGAAATTCAGCAAGTTGAAGAGCCTGGTGGGCAAGAGGCTCAGGGGAACAGTGAAGAGGCTTCCAACGATTCTTCAGATAATTCAAGCGATGCTGGAGATACTGGCGGCTCAGTAGTCGGTGGACAAGATGACAGTGGCTCTGACGACCAGCAAGCGGGCAGTGGGGAAAGTCAAAGCGGGTCGAGTGATTCTAGCGGTAGTGACAACGAAGGTTCTTCTGACGCTACTGACGGGCAGGAGCAAGAAGCGTCTCTCGGCGCTATAGAATTTAGCTGGGCTTATCCAAGTCAGCGAGCAGATGGTTCAGATTTCGAAGTTTACGAAATACAGGGCTTTAGAATCTATCAAGTTGCTGGTAACGGTGAGGTTGATACTGTTCATGAGGTCGATGGTCTAGATACCTCATATATTGTTACTGAGCTGGCCGATGGTGATTATCATTTTGCAATTACCGTTGTAGATACTGACGGCCTCGAAAGCGACTTATCCGACTCTATTTCTGTAACAATCTAATCGTCTTTTTTCAATAAAGCTCAGATTACCTGGATCTGAGCTTTTTAAGTTCTTTCAAAACAATTCTTAGTGGCTACGGCTACTTTTGTTTCCATATATCCTTGTTACTTGACTGGCTGCTTGACTGATTTCCGCGGGATTGCTTTTGAGTAGGGCGTCTTTTTGCTCTTCTAGGCTTATTTTTATCGGAGTCGGTCTTCGCCTGATTGCCGTGCTGCTCGGCTTTTGGCTTTTTGGGTTTCTTGGGCTTTTTTGCTTT
>NZ_LWFE01000593.1:0-1080 GCF_001635675.1 Oleiphilus sp. HI0061
CCTTAACCACGAATACTACGTGAACAGGGAACTAAGCCATCTGCAGTTCAACCATCGCGTGCTCAAACAAACGATTGATACATCGCACCCTCTCCTCAACCGTCTGATGTTTAGCTGCATATTCAGTAGCAACATGGATGAGTTTTTTGAAATTCGTGTGGCCGGCCTAAAACATCAGATCAAATTTGGTCGGGAGACAATTGGGCCTGACGGACTAAGCCCTGAACAAACCCTAGAAAAAATCAAACATATCGCGACAGATTTTGTTCGTGAACAGTATGAGATTTTGAATGATGTGCTTCTGCCTGAGTTAAAAAAAGAGGGGATCAGTTTTCTAAGACGCCAGGAATGGAGTGAAGCTCAACATGAATGGTTAGCTAATTATTTCGATAACGAAGTACTACCGATTATTAACCCCATCGGTCTCGACCCTTCACACCCCTTTCCTCGCCTGGTAAATAAGAGTCTAAACTTTATCGTAGAGCTGGACGGCAAAGATGCTTTCGGTCGTGAAACCGGCCTGGCAATCGTTCCCGCCCCCCGCTCTTTACCCAGGCTTATTAAATTACCTGCGGAGATTTCCAAGGGTGATGAACTGGTATTCTTATCTTCAATTATTCACGCTCATGTTGACCAACTATTTCCCGGCATGTCAGTGCAAGGCTGTTACCAATTCCGTTTAACCCGAAATGCCGACTTTGAACTTGAACAAGAAGATATGGAGGATCTGGCCTCTGCATTAAAAGGGGAGCTGCTCTCGAGACGTTTTGGTGACGCTGTTAGATTAGAGCTTGCAGACAACTGCCCAGAGCATCTGATCTCTTTCTTGCTCAAAGAGTTTAAACTGAGTAAAGATGAACTGTATCAAGTGCGAGGCCCGGTTAACCTTTCTCGCCTAATGCAACTACCAGATTTAGTCGACAAACCTGAACTACTCTACCCGGCCTTCGCTCCAGGCCTGCCAAAGCCTTTAAAGAAAAGCAGCAATATTTTTTCAACTATAAAACAGAAAGATATTCTTCTGCACCACCCCTTCCAGAGCTTTACACCAGTTATCGATTTTCTTCGACACGCTGCCCT
>NZ_LWFE01000594.1:0-629 GCF_001635675.1 Oleiphilus sp. HI0061
CTTGCTCCCTATGAGCGCAGAATTAACCGAAACCTACAGTGCCATGAGCCAGAATACGATGATGCAATCTCATCACGGCGGCGTGTTGAGTGGAGCAATAAATAATATGGTCATGGCGACCGAAAACATCGAACATGACATTGGAGATATCAATAATCATATTCTCGAAATGAATAGCGAGCTCAATAGCTTTGGCGAGCACCTACATGCAACAACTTCCTCAATTGATACCATTGAAAAGCGCATATCTGAGTCGAATGAAGTATTAGATAAATTGCGTAACGATAGCGACCAGATCAACCAGATTATCACCGAGATCACCAGCATCGCAGAGCAAACTAACCTACTGGCACTCAACGCAGCAATCGAAGCAGCCCGTGCAGGCGAACAAGGTCGGGGTTTTGCCGTCGTTGCCGACGAAGTACGTTCACTGGCCGAGAGGACTCAAAGTTCAGCCGAACAGGTAAAAAGTATCGTCGATAGCATCCACACGAGCACACATGATGCCTCCAGTGTTATGCAGTCCAGCCAGAAAGACATTCAAATAACCGTTCGAAGTGCCCAATCCTCGAAAGAAGGCTTAAGTAAGACGGAGCGGGCTATCAAAGACATTATTTTATTGGCACAAA
>NZ_LWFE01000595.1:0-824 GCF_001635675.1 Oleiphilus sp. HI0061
GCCGTTTCTAGTTTGGTAGGATCCTTACCGATAGCGGTATATAGTATGAGCCCAAGAGCAATAGTAAGAACGAGAGGTGTGAAAAGGACGATTCTTTTGTTCATACCAGGCCTCCATTTTTATTGTCTACGAGTTTTGACTTTAAGCGATAACGACGATCACTTATCGCAAACAATCCACCTAGCGCCATAAAAATAGTGCCAAGCCAAATCCATCTAACGAAGGGTTTTATTTGAATACGAACTGCCCAGGCACCGTCAGTGAGTGGCTCGCCTAAAGCAATATAGAGATCACGGAATAGCCCGGCATCAATGCCTGCTTCCGTCATAGGGCTGTTCTTAGAGAAGTAAACTCGCTTCTCGGGGTGTAATGTGGCGACTTCGTTCCCTGATGCAACCGAGGTAACACGTACCGTGGCACGATCAGCCTGATAGTTAGCGCCAGTATAGGGATCTAAGCTTTCAAATACGAAGTTGTAACCAGACACACTCACTTGCTCGCCAGGCGCCATACGAATATCTCTTTCTTCAGATTCAACCGACACTAGCGTTACGCCTAGAATACTAAAGGCAAACCCCAAGTGGCCAAGCGTCATTCCAACATAGGAACGGCTGAGTCGTCTCAGGCCGCGAATGCGTCCGGCTTTGTTCTCTGATTTCTGATATACGTCTTTTAAGGTAAAGCCGGTAATCCAAAGCGCTAGAAATGACCCAAAAAACGCACCGACATGAAATTCTTCAAAAAGAAAAAATGGCAAGGCGAAAGCGATCAATACCGCCGACAAGGCAACCCAGCGTAGTTGCTTAATCAAAAGTGAAAGCTCA
>NZ_LWFE01000596.1:0-959 GCF_001635675.1 Oleiphilus sp. HI0061
CACGATGAACGCGAAGCGCTCTATAAAACCATTTTTAATCGACGTGATGTCAGAGGAGAATTCAAGCCCGACCCGATTCCGGATGAGGTCTTGGCCCGCATATTGAAAGCCGCACATCATGCGCCCTCGGTTGGCTTTATGCAGCCCTGGAACTTTATGTTAGTTCGCTCAAAAACAGTTCGACAACAAGTACAAGAGGCTTTTACTGATGCCAATAACGAAGCCATGGAAATGTTTCCGGACAACAAGAAGCCCCTGTATCAGTCTCTGAAGCTCGAAGGAATTTTAGACTCACCGCTTAACCTTGTCGTCACCTGTGACCGTCAACGCGGCGGCCCTGTTGTGCTAGGCCGCACACATATAAAAAGCATGGACTTAAACAGCACCGTCTGTGCCGTTCAGAACTTATGGCTGGCAGCACGCGCTGAGAATGTAGGTATTGGCTGGGTTAGTATCTTTGATCAGGACAGAGTAAAAGCAATTTTAGGCATTCCCGAACATGTCGTACCTGTCGCCTACCTATGTATGGGCTATGTCTCTGAATTTAAAGTGAAGCCCGAACTCGAAAGCAAGGGGTGGCGAGAACGTCTGCCATTGGAGGACTTAATCTACTTTGATCAATGGCAGCAACAAAACCGTGAAGACAGTCTAATAAAAGTTATCTCTGACCAGCCCGAAGTTTAATTATACAGCGACCTGAGGTGGCAAAACGTAGTAATAAACACTGAAGAAATGACAAATACTGCCCCCCAGTACAAACAGATGCCAGATTGCATGGTTATAGGGAATTCGTTCGACCAAATAGAAGACAACACCAAGAGTATAGATTATTCCGCCCAAAGCGAGTAAAAACACTCCTCCTTCCGGTACTGATGCGAGCAAATCCTCAGCACTTAGAATCACCAACCAACCCATAAGCAGATAGCTCGCGACGCGCAAAAGTGAAAACCGATGCTTGA
>NZ_LWFE01000597.1:0-1040 GCF_001635675.1 Oleiphilus sp. HI0061
GGTTCGACCTTGGTGTTGGGGGTCGTCTTAGGCTGCTCTTCAGGTTATTACTTGGGGAGAGCATTAAGAAGTCATTGGTTACCCCAGTTCTTGCAAAATGCCGGAACACTGACGTTTATGTTGGGTATCTTCGCATTTTCTAACTTTTTGGTTCACGAGTCGGGTCTTTTGACAGTGACCATTATGGGGATCTGGCTGGCGAACATGAAAGGTGTGCCGGTTGAAGATATTCTCGAATTCAAAGAGTCGCTCAGTGTTCTTCTGATCTCGGCACTATTTATATTGCTTGCGGCAAGAATGGATCTGAGTATGGCTACTGCTTTGGGCTGGAATGCTCTGTGGGTAATTCTCATACTAATGCTGGTGGCCAGGCCTCTTTCGGTTTGGTTAGCCGCGGTCAAAACAGACTTGAGCTGGCAGGAGAAAACCTTTTTAGGCTGGGTTGCGCCAAGAGGCATTGTCGCTGCGGCGGTGTCAGCGTTATTTGCTTTTAAACTGGAGCAAGCAGGGCATGCCGATGCGGGTGCCTTAGTTCCGATGGTGTTTTTGGTTATCGTTGTTACTGTCATTATCCAAAGTATTACCTCAAGCCCTTTGGCGGGCTTGTTAAAGGTTAAAGAGCCGGATGATAATGGCTTTCTATTTATTGGTGCGAACGCCGTGGCGAGAAATTTGGCAAAGGCTATGATCGGCAAAGGTGTCACCGTTATTCTGACAGATACCAGTTGGGAAAATGTCAGGGCAGCGCGAATGGACAATCTGCCAGTCTATTATGGTAACCCCGTTTCAGAGCATGCTGAAAATAACCTGGATTTAACCGGGGTTGGTCATATGTTGGCTATCTCGCCCTATAAACAGTTGAATACTTTATCGACCTATCATTATCTGGACTTAATGGGTGTTGGGAGTGTTCTTGGTTTGCCTGAAGGTGATCAGGATGTGCGCGCTAGTCATCAATCGTCTGAAAAATATGTGCGAACACGAAATCAGTTTGACGAGGGAGCGACCTTTGCAAAGTTAGCGAGCTTGGTAAGTAAAGG
>NZ_LWFE01000598.1:0-337 GCF_001635675.1 Oleiphilus sp. HI0061
AAACCGAGAATCTTAGATTAAAAGATAAGTCAGATTCTAACATGATGTTAATCGGGGGTGGCCTGGTAACACTTGGTGTAATTCTAACTTTATTAATTCCTATCATTAAACCTTCTAAGAAAAATGATAGCTGGGCGTAAAAAAGCTTATTTTTTAGGCTGCTTTAAAAACAAACACTTAGTCTATTATTTGCCCATTTCGTTCTAAAAATGAGCAACACACCATAGAAAAACTTTTGCCCCAGCGGTATCATCAAGCTTGATGCGCTGGGGTGAATTTCATCCGCATCAACTTATTACTAGAATCTTACCAATTGCTAATAGTCGAATATCTTGTG
>NZ_LWFE01000599.1:0-736 GCF_001635675.1 Oleiphilus sp. HI0061
ATCCGGTGATTCTATTAAAATCTAGCATCATATCTGCTAGTGATACGCTCAGCTGAATAAGTTTAATATCACCATTAATATCTAGAATCGGAGACAGTACAGCTAACTGACAAAATTCAAAACAGATCATTTCTTCGGACGGAGTGCGACTCGTCAAGGTACGCTCAATAACGTCGGAGTTTGGACGAATGCGTTGATCACCCCACTGCCCAATCACTTCGCCTTTTGCATTAAGTAAGGTTGCGCTCTCTAGGGCCCAAGTTATCTGTAAAGACAGCCAGTGCGAATCGAGCTTGTCCTCAATATACGGACCTTCTGACGTTAAATTTGGTAGACCATCAATTATATTAATTAGCTGCAATGAGCTCTTCTTGAGCAAACCGTTATATTCAATAATATATTGCTGCTGGTTCACACTTCTATTATGCGCTTGCAAGGATTGCATTTGCGCTACATTGAAGTATGTAAAAAATGAGATAAACGATAGAAAGATCGCAGCTAGGCCAACTGCGGACTTCCAATATAAACTAACAAAAAGCTGTTTTTTTGTGTCTTGCATTAGAAACGATACGCCACCTGAGCTAAAAACATATTCCAGTGCTTACGTTGTTTTTCCATATCTGGATTTTCTAAGTCAGGCAACCAAAATGTACCATTTACAGCGTGAAACTCGATTGAAAACATCCATTCGAACGAAGGAGCATAACTAATGCCAATAGTGGAGTCTTTAGCAAAA
>NZ_LWFE01000600.1:0-638 GCF_001635675.1 Oleiphilus sp. HI0061
GAATATCCCTATCCTGAGCGAAATAACGGTAATAAGCAGCGCGTGTAGTATTCTTAACAACACCTTTTGACAAAAACCACTCCAGCCCCTTAATTTCACTACCATCAATCAACACTGCATGCGCACCATGTTTTTCAAGCGCCGTATCTAGCTTGTTAATCGTTCTCAATTCGTTTTCAAAGCCGGAACTGGCTTCTTTATAGGCTTCAAGAGCCTGACTTATATAGCCGGAGCGTTCGTATGCGTAAGGAATGGCCAATGCTGCTTCAGCAACACTTTGATTTGTAAGAGGGTAAGTCTTGGTACTAAACCAGGATTGAGTGGCAGCACGAAAATCACCAAGCTCCAGATGTGCCAAGCCATTCAGGTATAAGCCTGCAGCCGTACTGTCAGAGTCAAGGCGAACCTTTTTGAAAAACTCTAAAGCAAGGTCTGGCTTTCCCCCCTCCAAATAGAGTGAGCCGGACGCAAGATTAATTCGGTCAGCCAAAGCCAACTCTTCTTCGCTTTTACCTTTATTCAGTGAACTCGCTATCCAAAGCGTGCCGAGCGCTTTAGTTTTGTCATGGCTCGCTTCAGCATAAGCTATAGCAAGATTGTAATAAGCATAAGCAGCCCAGACTCCTCCGACCAAATCC
>NZ_LWFE01000601.1:0-4483 GCF_001635675.1 Oleiphilus sp. HI0061
ATCATAATGCGGCGAATGCGCTATTGAAAACCCTTGAAGAACCGAGTGGCGATTCCGTTATTATCTTAGTATCACATAGCTCGGGGCAGTTACTTCCAACGATTCGTTCTCGTTGTCAGGTGATTGACTTTTCGTTACCTGAAACGTCTGCAGCGAAGCAGTGGCTAGAAGCGGCGCTGAACAAAGACGAGCTTAGCTTGTCTGGAGCTGAGTTAGACTCGGTTTTAGCGCTGGCGGCCCAAGCCCCGCTAAGAGCTTTGGAGTACGTTAAAACGGGCGCGCTTGAAGAAAATCAACGTATGCTAGAAGAAATGGCTAGCTTTCTTCGTAAAGATGTTTTGGCCCTTGTTTTGGCTGAAAGGTGGAGCGATGATTTGTCGATTCTACGTGTAGAGTGGATGATTCAATGGTTGGAGCTCGTTTTAAAGGTCAAGTTGGCCAGCTTTTCCACTGAAGGACTTGCGGCGGCAAAAATGATCGACCATTTGGCTAAGGTTTCGACCGAGGCTCAGTTACTTGATTTATACAAAAGTGCCTTGGATCAACTGCGTTTGTTGCTCGGTACAAGCAATCCTAACAAGCAGCTGGTGTTTGAGTTTTTATTGAACCAATGGGCTGGCTTAATGGCTAAAAGAACGGTTTAATAAAGATCTCAAAAGTGTGAAGCAATTTTCAATTGCTTGCCTATACTGAAGATATATCACCTTAATACTACTCGAAACTGTTCGGGTTACAGTGGGTGCAACGACCAATTAGTGCTTTGTATTCAAGTGTTTGTACGGGCGCGTTATTGTTAAGAGAATTGTATGTCAGCAGGATTTGGGGCGCGTAGTGGTATCCTTACCCTAACAATCAAGGATAAAGCTGTTTTATATGCCGCCTATATGCCGTTCATTAAAAACGGCGGACTATTTATACCTACCGCAAAAAACTATCATCTTGGCGATGAGGTGTTTTTGCTGTTAAATCTAATGGAAGAACCTGAAAAAATCCCGGTAGCTGGGAAGGTTATCTGGGTGACTCCTAAGGGTGCTCAGGGTAATCGAGCAGCGGGCATCGGTGTTCAGTTTAACGAAGAAGATGCTACTGCCAAAAACAAGATTGAAACCTACCTGGCAGGCTCTTTAAGCTCAGATCGTCCTACACATAGTATGTAATAATAGGGGGGTGCCCCAATTTCTTGATACGATTCTTCAAGTGAGTCGCATAGATACGCATTTTTAGTTAGTATGTGCGGCTTTATCGTTGTAACAAGAGCGCGCTTGATTTTCATGTTTATTGACTCCCACTGCCACCTTGATCGTCTGAAATTAGCTCCATATGAAGGCGACTTGTCGCTTGCAATTTCAGCTGCCAAAGAAAACCTTGTAGACAAATTGCTTTGTGTCGCAATTGACCTGGAGCATATTGAAGAAGTGCTTCAGATTGCAGCTAAATTTCCCGATGTCTATGCTTCGGTTGGCGTGCACCCAGGTAGTACCGATTGTGAAGAGCCCACTATTGAACGCCTATTATCGCTTGCTGAGCGTGAAAAAGTCATTGCGATTGGAGAGTCGGGGCTGGATTACTATTATGGCCTGGAGCATAAAGATCTTCAGCTGGAAAGATTCAAGCGTCATTTAATTGCCAGTAAAGAATGTCGAAAACCAATTATTGTTCATACTAGAGATGCGAAGGAAGATACGCTAAACCTCATTGGCCAATACTCAGCCCCTGATGTCGCGGGAGTGCTGCATTGTTTTACTGAAGATTGGGATATGGCCTCCAGAGCGATGGATCATAACTTTTATATCTCATTCTCAGGTATTGTTACGTTTAAGAATGCTGTAGAGCTAAAGGATGTTGCTAAGCGAGTCCCATTAGAGCGCATGCTGATAGAGACGGATTCTCCTTATCTCGCGCCGGTTCCGTATCGTGGCAAGCCAAATGAGCCTAAGTATGTACCTGAGGTTGCCAAATATATTGCACAGTTAAAGGGCTGCAGCGTAGAAGAGGTTGCTGAGGTCACAAGTGAGAACTTTAAGAAACTGTTTAGACTCTAGCGAATTATCATAAAGGTTGAATGGAATGGAGTTAGGCCCTTTTAGTATTCAAACCGATAAATTGCGTTTGTCGGGTTATAAAAATAGTGTACGTCATGGTGTGCCGGTTATCGCACTGCATGGATGGCTCGACAATGCGGCTTCGTTTCTACCCCTATGCAACTACCTAAATCTAGATCGTCCCTTCTATGCAGTCGAAATGGCTGGGCATGGTTGGAGCGAGCATAGGCCAAGTTCGTCGTCTTATCATTTAGTCGATAATGTGGTGGATATTGCCGTGTTTATAGATTCTGTGCTCGAACAGATTGATGATGCGGGCGAGAAAGTTACCTTGATTGGTCATTCGTTAGGTGGGATTGTGTGTTCGTTTTTAGCTGCATCAATGCCAGAAAAGGTTGATAAACTAATTCTATTAGATAGTTTAGGGCCTCTAACAGACGAAATAGAAAATGTATTGCCACAGCTTAAAAAAGCGGTAGCAAAGGCTGCTCAGACGCGAGAGAGTAAAAAGACCATTTACCCAACTAAAGAAATGGCTATTCGCGTTCGAATGATGGGGATTGGAAAAGTATCAAAAGAAGCAGCGCAGCTGTTAATTGAGCGAGGTACAGAGGAGGTAGAAGGTGGTTATATTTGGCGCTCAGACCCGAAATTACTAGCCCCTTCTATGGTACGGTTTTCTGAAAAACAAGTTGAAGTTGTGTTAAATGGTATCGAATGTCCGGTCTTTGTTTTATGTGGTAAACAAGGGTATTTCTCGGATGCTCAGAGGACTCAAAAACGGGTATCTTATTTTAAGGATGTTACGCGCTTTGACCTAGAAGGTGGGCATCACTTCCACATGGATGGTGATGTTGCAGCAACAGCGGAGTTAATTGATGAAATTATCGATAAGTAAAAAGAGTCTGGTTTTCACTTTATTGCTATCTTTTTTCTTGGTACAGGATGTGCTGAGTTCAGGCTTGGAAAATTATAAGGCTGTCTCTTTAGAGGGCAGTGTTGAAAGCTTAGCTTCTGAACAGATGATCGTTTTGAGCGCGCCGAAGCGCATCAGTAATACCTTGAGTATCGAGAAGCAAGAGTTTGTTGCAGGTGATGTCGAGTCACGTTTATATCGGCTCAAAAGTGGTGTTGAGCTAAGTCAGGCTTTTGATTATTACCTGGAGTCTGCAGCAGTAAAAGGCGAAATCTTATTCCAGTGTAAAAAACGCGCTTGTGGCAGCAGTAATTACTGGGCGAACAAAATTTTTGATGAGCATAAGCTGTATGGCCGTGATAGTGATCAATACTATGTTGCAAGCAGGGCACTCAGTAAGGGGAAAGAAGTCTGGTCGGCCGTCTATTTTGTGCAGAATGGCCTTAGGCAGCGTTTCATATATGAGCTGACTGTGACCAAAAGCTCGGCTGCTGATGGGGATTATGCGGAGCCAGTTGGTGTCTGGCTTAACGGGTCTTCCATGGGCGAGGGTGATGTTACGAAAAACCAAGCGGAGGCAATAGCCCGGTATATTGAGTCGGTAGAAGCCTCTGAGCTATATTTGGTTGTCTATGCAGATCAAGAACTGAAGCCAACCAAAGTGCTTTGGGATCAGTTGCGTACAAAAGGTGAGGTTCAGGTAGCAGTGTTAAGTAAATCCCTAGGGCAAGCCAAATTACCTATCACGCTTCGAGTACTTGGGCCATTGCATGGAGAGCCTTCGTTTGAAAAGCTTCCTGTTTGGTTCAGGTTGTATGCGTATTGATCGTTAATTGTTCAGTATTCGTTGTGCATTTTTATGAAACTTAAACTTAACAAATCTAAACACAAAGATTTGTTGATAATTCTGCTTGTTTAAACAATACTTTATTGGATATTGCAGAATTTTTTCCAATAAAAGCAATAAAATGTGGCGGTTTCTTAATCTACAGTGTTTAAAAAATCCTCTTTACCTGTATACCTTGTTTTATGGGCTATGCCTGTTTGTGTGAGTAGAGTAGAAGAGTTTTATAAGGTAGTAGATAAGTGAACTGTTTTTTTAAGTTAGAAATAATAAAGGATAATAAGTGATGATACGCAAGCTGGCCTTTGCTCTATCACTACTCGGTGTATTGATTGCTGAGTCTGTTTTCGCTCTTGGAATTGGTGAGGCGACTGTAACGTCTGCACTTAACCAACCCTTAAAAGCTGAAATAGAGCTTGTAAACTCAGGTGATTTCTCGGCAGAAGAAATTCTTCCTGGACTAGCAACGCGCGAAGAGTTTTTAAAAGCGAATGTCGACCGTGTTTACTTTTTATCCGATCTGAGGTTTAAAGTTGAAACGAATGCCGATGGTAAGCTTGTCGTTGTTCTTACGACAAACAAACCTGTCCGAGAGCCGTTTTTAAATTTCTTAGTAGAAGTGATTTGGCCAAGTGGCCGACTATTGCGTGAATACGCTTTGTTGATTGATCCTCCATTATT
>NZ_LWFE01000602.1:0-344 GCF_001635675.1 Oleiphilus sp. HI0061
GTATGTTTAGTGTCGGCGGAATTGTTTTTGCCGTGTTTGCTTGTATTGCTTATTCGCTTCAAGATTTAAGCTTTGCACCACTTCTGAGTGTCTTGTCTGGTCTGGTCTTTATTGGCTTGCTGGTTGAGTCAATAGGTCTTGTTGCTCATGCTCGTTACCTGAATACTGAACAGGGAGAGGGCGCAGCAGCGCACTACATTCAGTGGACGACGTTTGGCAATACTTACTTGGCGAGAAACGTCAGCTTAGTGCTTGGCTTGCTTATCTCTGCAGTCTTCTTTATCTGGGCGCCTACCGGTATTTCAGCTGCACTGATTGGTATCGCTGCGGGGCTTGGCATGATC
>NZ_LWFE01000603.1:0-1093 GCF_001635675.1 Oleiphilus sp. HI0061
CAATAGAATGGAGCTGCTTGCTGCAATTCGGGCGCTCGAAAGCTTAAAGAAACCTAGTGTTGTTCACTTACATACCGACTCCCAATATATGCGCAAAGGGATGCTTGAGTGGATAAAAGGTTGGAAGAAAAATGGCTGGAAAACTGCAGCCAAAAAGCCAGTAAAGAATGTTGAGCTATGGAAAGCGTTGGATGAGCAAGTCGCAACACATGAGGTAAAATGGTTTTGGGTGAAAGGTCATAGTGGTGATCCAGGTAATGAAATGGCTGACCAGCTTGCCAATCTCGGAGTTGACTCGGTTATTCGAAAAGACAGTATTGGTAAGGTTCATGTGATTGATGGAGTTGAAGGGTGAGGCAGGTCGTACTTGATACAGAAACCACCGGTATAAATCCTCAGCTTGGCCACAGGATAATCGAGATTGGTTGTGTCGAACTGATTGACCGTAAGCTGACAGGAAATCACTACCATGTGTATATCAACCCAGAGCGGGTCGTAGAGCAAGAAGCGATAGATGTCCACGGAATAACGAATGAGTTTCTAGCTGATAAGCCTTTGTTTGCTGATATTGCCCAAGAATTTCTTGAGTATATAAAAGGTTCTGAACTGGTTATCCATAATGCGGCGTTTGACGTTGGCTTTATCAACCACGAATTTAACCTTTTGGTCAACAAGATCCCTCCGGTAGAAAATTACTGTGGTGTATTAGATACACTAGCCATGGCGCGAGAGAAGCATCCGGGGCAAAAGAACAATCTGGATGCTTTATGTAAACGCTACGGGATCAATAATAGTCACCGTGAACTGCACGGGGCTTTATTGGACTCCGAAATACTCGCTGATGTTTATTTATTACTAAGTGGTGGGCAGACTAGCTTGTTGCTAGATAAGGAAAAGACAGATGAAGGTGGCGCCGGAGGTATTCGAAGGTTACCCGGTACACGCAAGCCTCTACCTGTTCTGGCTGCCAATACAGAGGAAGCTGCGTCTCATGAAAAATACCTCGAATCACTTAGAAAGAAATCAGACCAGGTGATTTGGGACTTATAAGTGTTTCATAAGTAGCAGAGCTAGTCTTTGCTAATTACGAAAA
>NZ_LWFE01000604.1:0-800 GCF_001635675.1 Oleiphilus sp. HI0061
GTTACCAGCAGGCAGCCTGGGGTTAGGGCACTGATGAGATTGCTAACACTGCGCGCGCAAATGGCGATCCTCGTAACCCTTCGGGTACGCAAAATCTCCTCGTTACCCGTTCCGGGTACAACCTTCATTTGTAGCTCATTTGCGATATCAAAGACTCGCGGCGCCTGTAAAGCCGGTACAAGCGGTATCTGGCCTATAGAATGAAAACTTTCACTAAGCACTGTGGATGCTTCTATTAAGGTGCTGGTGCTGAGTAGTTGTTGGCAGTTTTCGACCTCTGTTGCTTCGGTGAGCGAAATCGCATCATCGTGCAGTTGTTTGGCGTTTTGTGCGCAGCCTACTTTATTCAAAATACAGCCAATGACACCGGCTTTAATTGAGGAGAATAGGCTCAAGGATGTTTTTAGGTGGTCATCGAAGGTATCAACTGAACAATTGCTTGGCAAGGAGGTCATTGGCACAAGCAGAATGATTTCTGCGTCGAGACTGTTTGCCATTTCCTTATTGAGCACGCTGGTATGAGCTTCGTCTGTTGTTGGAACAATTCCTTCAATGATTATTACGTCGTACAGCTTTTTTATCTTATGGAAGTTTTCGATTACTTCTTCCATAAGAAGGTCTTTGTCGCCGCGTGTAAGGTAATCTTGTGCTGTCTTCAGTGGAATAGGCTTTGGGCTGTCTATATGATTGATTGCATTAGCAAAGTGGACAGAGTGATCGGGGTGACTTTGGGTAATTTGTGTAATCGGCTTAAAAAAACCAACTCTTACACCTATCTGGTCAAGCGCTCTGAGTAGGCC
>NZ_LWFE01000605.1:0-523 GCF_001635675.1 Oleiphilus sp. HI0061
TTAGAGCGAAACATCAGGTCCAAGATCGCAGCCAAAGAGGCCCAGGAGTCTCAGGTGATTGCAAAAGCATAGAATTTAACACTGTAATTTTTCCTCTTGCTTGCTAAGTGAGCTCGAGAGAAGTTCTAGATAATAAGGATTAAACCTTGGCAAAAATACAAGCTATCCGTGGAATGAATGATTTGTTACCCGGGCAATCTGCAGTTTGGCAGTACTTGGAAGGGCATATAAAAGGTGTGCTCCAAAGTTATGGCTATCAAGAAATTCGCATGCCTATTGTCGAGCAGACAGAACTATTTAAACGCTCTATCGGAGAAGTTACCGATATCGTTGAAAAAGAAATGTATACCTTTGAAGATAGAAACGGTGACAGTTTAACCCTGCGCCCTGAAGGAACTGCATGCTGCGTTCGAGCAGCCGAGCAGCATGGTCTATTGTTCAACCAGACTCAGCGCTTGTGGTATACAGGGCCGATGTTCAGACATGAGCGTCCACAAAAAGGAAGATATCGCCAATTCCATCA
>NZ_LWFE01000606.1:0-693 GCF_001635675.1 Oleiphilus sp. HI0061
CGCCTCCTTGTGATCAGCCTCAGCCAACCGGCTATGATGCTGAGGGTTGTCGTTATGTCAATGCACTGTTCAAAGATGTTGAAGCAGTTGACCCTGAAAAAGCTCAAGCAATGAGAGATCAAGCCCGTCGTGGCCGTGATGTTTGGTTTAAAGGTACCTTTGGTAATCAGGATGAGAACATCATTCACCAAGCACGACTAACCGGTAAAGAGGGTATGAACTACCCGTGGTTAGATACTCGCACTCGTCCTTATCGTTTCACCAAATGGGGCTTGATCAACGACCCGGATTGTAAGCAAGGTGATGCGTCTTCTAATTGGTATGATATCTGCCAAGACCCTCATTCATCGGGTGTGCTCGGATATCGTAAATACTATCAGGAGCCGATCAAGGATGAGTCTGGCAAAGTGGTTTACGATGCAAGAACTGCAGCCTACGAAGAAAATGAAATCAAAGAAAACAAACGCTTTGCTATCGGACACCCCTGTGTACAGTGTCACGTAGCGTTTGAACCGACAAACCCGCCTAAAGATCCAAATGAGCCTAAGTGGGAAAACCTGAGTGCAACAATTGGTAACCAACACACGCGCCAGCCTATGGCTTTTTTCCAAGGTGTGCCTGAAGACCATTTAGCGAACCAAGCAGTGATGGCAGGACGTTTAGGAACAATTGACACGTCGATTGTAGCGTCTG
>NZ_LWFE01000607.1:0-983 GCF_001635675.1 Oleiphilus sp. HI0061
TTCTCAACATTCAATTACAATTCACACAGTACTTAACAAAAGTGTATGTCATCACAGCAATATAGCGAGTTTTACCAACAAAAAAACATAAATAAATTTAAATCAGGCATAAAAGCCATACTTTTAGAAGTACTTCACTAACTCCAGCTCTAAATAGTCTTCATCTCTTAGACCGTAAGTTTTCAATTGGTCGTCACTTTCGGCACCGTGAAACACGCGCGCTTCAATATTCAACTTAAGATCGCTCGCCAGTCGCTTGTTCGCCTCGAATGAAAACATCAATTCCTCAGTACGTGGATCAAAAATGACGCCCGTTAGGATTTCAGAGGAGTCTTCATCATTAAAGGCATAACGCCAACCGGCAAAAATATCTCGTTCAAAAGCGTGAGTTGCGTGCTCTTTACGGTCATCAAACATATATTCCAACACCCACCCCAGATCAGCAGAGCTTTCGAAAATACCCACTTGGGTATATTCAAAGCCAAATACTGCGGCGCTATATCGACCTTTTCTACCAAGAGCATCACCAAAGCCGGAATTGGTGATACCTTCAAACTTTAATAGCCAAGAGTCATAAATATATTGAAGTTCAATACCAGTCTGATCGATAAGATGATAATGAGGAACTAACTCAGAAAACGTAGCATTCGGGCGGAAACTGGCTTCACGACTCGTGCCGGAAAAATGAGATAAAGCAAACTCTAATTCACCGACATAATGTGAATAACGGACAGCAAAGTCACTATGCCATTCTTGTGCACCCGATGCATAGCTTGCTTCATCATTACTTACCGGCAAAGGGCTTGCAGATAAGCGACCATCTTCGCCAACGAAGGTTCTTTCGCGAAAGTACGGTAACCAGAAAAGGTCAATCGTTCCCCAGTCTCGCTCTAATGAAAACTTAAGCATCGCCTGACCGAGCTTGTCTTCGCCATCGGGGTTTTCAACACTGTCGCTTTGATTAACGATATCAACGAGATGCA
>NZ_LWFE01000608.1:0-1528 GCF_001635675.1 Oleiphilus sp. HI0061
TAAACTTGAATTTACTTTTCCCGGTTTTGGTATCCCAAACCAGAGCATCTTCGCGTTGTGAGGTGGTAAAGGCGAGCTTACCAGAATCAGATATTGCAGCAGTCTTGATCTGATTGTTCAGGCTCAAGGCGTATTGCTCTTTGCCTGTTTTCAGGTTCCAAATCTTTGCAATGTTATCATCACCGGCACTAATACCTACTGCACCGTCTTCACTGAGGTCGGTAGCCCGTATTGGTGCGTTATGCTTAAAGCTGTGTATGGCCATACCTCGATCAAGGTCAAAGTGATTGACCGTACCATCTCTCAGGCCTAGCAATGCTCGTCGCCCATCTTGGTTTAAGCTAATCGCTTCGATTCGATCGGCTGCTTGCCAGAACTGTAGGGACTTACCATTCGTAGCGTCCCATAGCACTAAGTCTTTTTCTTGGCAGGTTACGGCTCTCTTACCGTCACCGGAAACCGCTGAGGCCCGGATGGATGAGTATTCGCCGCTTTTATGATTCCAGTCATAGAGGCGCTCTTTCTTTTTGGTGTTCCAAAAGCTCCCGCCATGATGAACCGATCCGATGACCGCAAGGTATCCGTTAGGGCTGAGTTCGCCGCTTAGTAAGCCTTGAGTCGCAAGCTGTTTACTGCTAGTGGGGCCTTCCGCGCATGCGGCAAGTGCCAGACTGAGTAAAAGGGTAGAAGTTTGTTTTTTAAACACCGATAGACCTGATAGATTTGATTCGATTTTAAAAGGACGTCATTACATCTTTAGTATAGTCAGAGACGAGGAAAAAGAGAGAATAAATATGATCTGGAGGGGAAGCGCATAATATAGCCAGAATTAAGAAGTTCTGGCTATCGCTCAGGAGTTCATTTAGAACTAAGCGGTTGTGTCTGCGTGCACCGCGTGAAGTGCTTCAATCAGCGTGTCTTCAAGCTCAAAGCGCTCTTCAAGGGTTTTTCCTAAGGAGTCGAGCTCTTTAATAAGGCCTTCGATGCCATCGTCGACTTTATGTATATCGTCGAAGCGATCGTTAAACGCTAGAGATTGTTCGGTGGACATTACAATGCGAGGAAGGATTTTCTTTGCAAGCTCAAGTCCACCGTCATCATACTCTGCTGCCTCGGCAACGAGTTGCTCGTAGACTTCGAAGTGTCCGACCGAAACATAGTCGACCAATATCTGGCAAAACGATTGGAACTTCTCTGCTTTATTTTCTTGAGAGCTGCCTGGGTTTACAGATAGATCGCACAGGCTGACAATAAGCGCTTGCCTTTCCTTAAGCCATTTATCGATTAAGTCGTTTACTCCACCCCATCGCTCTGCAGCATTCTTGCAATTCTCGAGCATTCATTAACCCCTTTCTACTACATTATCGTTTCGAGACTTGTTGTACCTTGTCGGTACTTAGCTAGCTCGTTTCGTTTAAGTAATTGTTGTTTGTAGCTTGCTTGGCTACCTGTTTATTATCATTTTACTTTTGCAGATGAAAAACAAAATGTTTTGCGTATTGTTCGGTAAGCTTTGTGCTTACTTCTG
>NZ_LWFE01000609.1:0-764 GCF_001635675.1 Oleiphilus sp. HI0061
TGGCAGACAGTATCCCGGCATTCTCTGGCATTTTAGAGTCACCCTTACTGAAGAAAACACTATTCCAGCGTAATTCTAACTTACCTTCTTCTTTCAACTTATCGACTAGGGCAAGCTGCTTTTCTTTCAGGTTATAGTGATGACCTTTTAAATACTGGTCAACCTGGTCATCAGCCAATGCCCACATTGTTTGGCTTGTACCCATCAATTCAGGCTGGTCTCGCATGGTTTTTGTTAACGTACGTAGCCAAGCCCTACTTACAATTTTGCGATAACCTTTTGGAATGGCGCGACGCGTGGACTTAGCATTTCGCTCAGAAAACTCTACTTCAACTTGCACATAAGCTTGCTTCACAGCAGGCGCAGCAGTACTAAGGATATCGACCATGAAGAAGATCAGAAACGACAGAGTAAATACGACGGAGCTCTTTGCGAAAAGTTTGAAAAATCGCGAGGCACGATGCCGTTTACTTAAGGTCGGGTCGTAAAAAGGGTTAGAATTCTGTTTTGAAGTCATAGCCTGCTTATCTTGTATTTTTCTTTAAACTTACGGATTTGGGACAACGAGACCATATTGAGAATCAATGTGATCACAAATAAGACCAAGCCTAAGGCAAAAGCCGAAAGCGTTTGCGGTGAGTCAAAGGCGTGATCCCCGACAAGGGAGTCAACAATTCTCACTGTTACGGTGGTCATATCTTCTAAAGGGTTCCACGACAAATTTGGTCTAAGACCGGCAGCCATAACCACAATCATGGTTTCAC
>NZ_LWFE01000610.1:0-838 GCF_001635675.1 Oleiphilus sp. HI0061
TGGGTCTGCCAAGGCGATATTGTCTTTGACTGAACGGTTAAATAGAACGTTTTCTTGAAGCACCACGCCTATCTGTCTGCGTAGCCATGCCGGGTCAACCTGTGCGACATCGACACCATCAACCAGCACTCTGCCTGACTCGGGCACATATAGCCTTTGCACGAGTTTGGTTAAGGTACTTTTGCCTGAACCTGAGCGACCAACAATGCCTATCACTTCTCCGGGCGAAACTTCCAAGCTTAAATCTTTGAGTATTTCAGGTCGATCTGGCTGATAGCGGAAGGTAATATGTTCTAGTGACACCTTGCCTTTCAAGTCAGGCAGCGTTGTTCTGTTTGGGTTATGACCAGGTTCTGCCGGCGTATTAAGAATATCCCCCAAGCGCTCTAATGAAATGCCTGCTTGCTGGAAGTCTTGCCAGAGTTGAACGAGCCTCAGAATCGGTGCACTGACTCGGCCTGCGAGCATATTGAATGCGATCAACTGCCCGACACTCAAGGAGCCTGCAATCACCAGTGTTGCACCCACCCAAAGGATTAATACTGTAACTGCCTTGTTAATAAAGCCCGCCGTTTGGCTGGCGATATTGCCTAAGTTCATCGCCTTGAAAGAGGACGACACATAAGCAGCTAGTTGCTCTTCCCATCGACGTTGCATTTGTGGCTCAACTGCCATGGACTTGAGTGTTTCAACACCTGAAATGGACTCGACCAAGAAAGCCTGGTTCTCTGCTCCGTGTTTGAACTTTTCGTTTAGGCGGTTTCTAAGAACTGGCGTGATTGTCGCCGATAGAATCACATAGAGGGGAATCGAACCTAACACTATCCATGTGAGGGGC
>NZ_LWFE01000611.1:0-309 GCF_001635675.1 Oleiphilus sp. HI0061
AAGATTCTCCTTACGAGACACCAGTGTTGCTCGATAGTGTATCGTTTTCTGGTCTTCCATTTAGCTTTGATTATAGGCAGTTTGATTATCAGTTTAATTTAGAGCATTTGTCAGACATTACTACGCTAGGCTTTGCTCAGGTTGAACAGTTCTTCGCTCCAAACGTTTTGCCTGAGTTAACTCAAGCAGATTCTCTCGGTGAAACTGTACTTTCTACACTTCAGTTTGAAAGGCTTGATCAGGCGGCTATTGAGGTTCGCGAATTTGGTGTAATCGTTGAGCATTCTCATAATAATGACACGAGGCAGT
>NZ_LWFE01000612.1:0-3714 GCF_001635675.1 Oleiphilus sp. HI0061
ATCGTTTGGCGCAACTTTATAAAGAAACGGATAAACCCCTGAAGCGACGCTTTTGGTTAGCTAAACAAATGAAGAAGGTCGATAGCTTGGGTGATGCTGCAGATGACCGTATGCGCTTCTTGGCGGCAGGTGCTGCGAGTGTTTTGGCTAATGATGCCTTTATTCAGTACAAACGAATCAAGTTAAAACTACCTCTAAACGAAACCATGATTAAAAAAACCAAAGCTTTGGAAAAAGCTATGAAAGCCTATCAAAAGACGGCGAGTTATGGTGTCTCTCAGTTCTCAACCGAAGCTGGATATCGCATGGCTGATATTTATGCTCAGCTTAGTCGCGACTTAATGGATTCTGATCGCCCTACAGGCCTGAACGAGCTGGAGCTAGAGCAGTACGAAATTCTTCTTGAAGAACAAGCTTATCCCTTTGAAGACAGTGCTATTGAAATTCATGAACAGAACTCCAGTAGGTCTTGGATTGGTATCTACGATGACTGGGTTCAGAATAGTTTTGATGCCTTAAAAGAATTGCTACCAGGGCGTTACGATAAGCCTGAATTAAAGAGCGAGATCATCTATGACTTGTATTAAGGGTCTATTCATCTGTTTGAGGCAATCAATGTCATGTTTTTTGATGGTTTGTCTGTGCCTTATCTTGAGTGCCTGTGCAACAAAAGGAAAAATAGATAAGGAATCAATCGCCGCTGAAGATTCGCGACAAGCATTAGTTTCACAATATCAAGACGCTGTTGAAACGATGAAGTCACTAGAGAGTTCATCGGACCAAGCGATGGCTGCCGGGGTATTCAAAGGTAACGATGAGCTTGAAGATAGCTTTCATACTCTGGCAGAAATACATCAGCAAAACCCCTGGTACCCTGGGCCTCTCTTGAACCTTGGCATTAGTAGCTGGTGGTTGGGAAATGTAGAAGAGGCTGAGTCATACTTATCGAAAGTGCTCGCTCTGAAGGACTCGCTTGGGCAGGAGAACAAACAAAAGGCTGATAACAAGGCGTCGATAGATCTGCCTACAGACAAGCGGGCTGAGATTTTGGATAACTTGGCAAAGTTTACTGGCCCGGCACTCAACTATCTCGGTCAAATTATGCGGGAGAAAGGCGATTTCGATCAGGCGGAGAGCTATTATCGCCAGGCTTTGGATCAGAACCCTGAAGATATAACAGCCATTAGAAACTTGGGTATCTTGTTGGATTTATATCGTGGGCAGTTTGCGGACGCTTTGCCTTTATACGAGCAATATCAGTCTTTACTTGATGAGCCAGACCCTCAGGTAAAAGACTGGATCTTTGATATCAAAAATAGACAATAAGGAGTTGTAGGATATGAAATTAACTCAATGTTTAATGCTACTGACTTGTCTTATTTTAACGCAAGTTGTGGCGGCAGAAGGAACTGTGATCGCAATCGAAGGGGCGACTATTCGAGGGAACCAAGAGCTTCCTACCGTTTTGTATTTGGTTCCTTGGCAGCCAGCAAAGGTTTACTCTCTTGATGAACCTGAGCAGACCTTGGCATCGTCACGTCCTATTCAGCCGCTTGACCGGGCCAGCTTTCTGAGAATGCAAAGTTACCATGAAGCCTTCAGCAAACAGAATGTAAAAGCGACTACTGTGCCCGCAATACCAAAGTAGGATTCATCACTTAGACAGGTTCTTGTAAGCTAAAAGAAGGTATATTGGCCTATATGGCGTCAAACTATGACAGGAGTCACACAAAGTATGTGCATGGAAGAACATGAACACAATTCGCAACAAATCCTTTCGTGATCTAACCGTCTTTTCTCTCTTTTCAATCTACAATTTTCACAATTGTTTGCAATCGTCAGCGAAGTGCACTTGATGATTGTATAAATTTTAAATGGCCTACAAGGCATAAAGCAAAGAAAACCCCCAGGAGTAAATTGTTATGATCGAGACAATAATTCGATTTTTTCAGGAAGGCGGATTCTTCATGTATCCGATTTCAATCATTTTGGTAGTTGGTTTGGTGATTGCAATTGAACGCTATGTTTACCTGAGTGTCGCTAAGCGTAATAACCGCCAGGACTTTAATAAGCTTCACCGTATGATTAGCGGGAAGGACTTTAAGTCGGCTGTAAAGTTTGCTTCTTCGTCTAAGACCGCCATGTCGAATATGATCGGTGCGGGTCTGGTTCGATTAGGCCGCAGACAGCCACGTGAAGAAATTGAATATGCGATGGAAGAAGGCTTGCTGGAAACGATGCCGCGTTTAGAAAAACGTACGCAATATCTAGCGACTTTAGCTAACGTTTCAACCTTGCTCGGCTTGTTGGGCACGATCATTGGTTTGATCGCTGCATTTACAGCGGTTGCCTCGGCCGATCCTGCACAAAAAGCTAGCTTGCTATCACAAAGTATTTCAGTAGCGATGAACACGACTGCATTCGGTTTGATTGCGGCGATTCCTTTATTACTCGTTCACTCAGTACTTCAAACAAAGACTAACGAGATTGTCGATAGTTTTGAAATGGCGGGCATTAAAGTGATGAACTTATTAAGTGACCGATCAGCTTCGGTTCCAGCACCTGCTAAGGCTACACAGTCGCCAAGTGCTGACTCAGGGCTTAATGCGGCAGCCGCTGTTTAGTTGGTCTTTGTAAACCAACTTTATTGATCAATCCTTAGCGAAATAGGCAGACTCGACTATGAAACGCAAACATCGACGCTTACGAAGTGAAGCAGATCTGGATATCACGGCATTTATGAATTTAATGATCGTGCTTGTACCAATCTTGCTGATCAATATGATCTTTGCTCATACGAGTGTACTTGAGTTGAACTTTCCAACTCAAGACCAAAGCTCAGCTCAGGATGATGAGTCATTGCAGTTACAGGTAATGATTCTGGAAGATAAGTTGGTGGTTGCCGACAATAAAGGCGGTGTGATTAAGCAAATAGATAGTTTAAAGCGGAATTCAGTTGCAAATAATAGCTCTGACAACGCGGCCGTAAGTACTGGGGCTTACGACTTTGCGATGTTAGGGCAAGTGATGCAGGAGCTGAAATCGCGTATTCCGGAAAAGAAAGATATTACTGTCATGGCACGAAAAGACACTTCCTATCAGACCTTGGTGTCTGTGATGGATAAGGTGCGATCTTACCGTACCGTTGTTGCGGGAAGTGTAGTGAATGCCGAGTTATTCCCGGAAGTGTCGATAGCCGATGCGCCGGAAGTTGTTGATGCAAACGAAAGTGTTGCGGATGCCAAGACCGAATTAACTGATGGGAAGGTTAGATCATGAAAACATCAGCAAAAGCCAAGCGTATCCAGCGTCACCAACGCCGTAGTAAGAATCAGGGTAAGTTAAACCTGGTATCCTTGATGGACATCTTTACGATTCTTGTGTTTTTCTTGATGGTAAATTCCTCAAGTGATGTACAAGTATTGAACCAGAACAATATGGTCAAGCTTCCGGTTTCTAATGCTGATCAAATGCCAAAAGATGCGCTGGCATTAGCCGTGACTCACGACGATATTCTTGTCGGTGGCCGAGCGATCGTTAAAGTCGCCGAGCTTCGTGAATTTCAAGGAGAGGTAGAACCTCTGCTTAAGGCTGAGTTAGACTATCAGGCTTCAAAGTCTAACAGCGCAGTCGCGCCAGAAGGGCGTCCAATCACTATCGTTGCCGATCGAGAGTTGCCATATGAGCTGTTAAAGAAAATTATGACAACCTGTG
>NZ_LWFE01000613.1:0-558 GCF_001635675.1 Oleiphilus sp. HI0061
AGTCAGGTTTCTGCGTGACATAAAAAATTGCGTTGCCGCGTGGTTCGCCGAGCAGGCGTCCGTGCCGAGCGTCCGGGCAATATAGAATTTAACTTGACCAACAATGTCGTCGATTTTCAGTATTTTGTCCAGAAGTTGATCTGCATTCTCCCGCAGTACTTTCAGCATATTGGGGTCTGCGGGAGTAGCTTCAAGATTAAGATCGGAACTACTGATTGCACAGTAATTCACGGCTTGTTCAAATTTTACATTTTTACCAATGAATTCGTAGTAGTCTTCAATACTTGAATTGGGCTTATGACTAAATCCAACTTCCAGAGGACTCCAGGCATCGTCCAATTGCTTACGCAAAAGCTTCATCAATAATGCCATTGCCAATTCAACTTCTTGAGAGATATCAAAAGCGGGTGCAATGTTGACGCGATATTCTAGCCGGCTTTCATTTTTACCTTCAATGAAATCGATAACAATTGCTTTAGATATCGTTTGATCGTATCGGGATAAACATAAACAGACGTCTCTCAATGTGGCCGCGTGATAGACGGTAAGCATTCCTGA
>NZ_LWFE01000614.1:0-733 GCF_001635675.1 Oleiphilus sp. HI0061
CAGCCTTTGATAATCGCATCGAGAGATGAAAACAGAAGCCACCCTCTTCACTTATGCATTTCTACTCAGTTTGTTGATAGCTTGGAAGATGCAATCGTAAACAGGCAAAACCGCGTAATGAAGTGGGTTAAAGATAACGGTGCTATCTGGGTTGATTTCTCAACATCAAGAAATGCTGAAGCCAGTAGCTTTATGAACTTCAATACACTTGAAGAGCTATCTTCTTCTCAAGGCTATTAGCTCTCTCATCAAGAATAAGAAGCTCGGCTGCTTGGGATTAATGCTGAAGTATCTGACTTAAAAATAGTTGTAAGCGGTCAGTTTCTGGGTTTGTAAAGAATTCCTCTGGTGTATTTTGCTCAACAATTCCACCACCATCCATAAATATTACTCTGTCCGCTACACGCTTAGCAAAGCCCATTTCATGAGTAACACAGAGCATCGTCATACCTTCATCAGCTAGCTCAACCATGACATCGAGTACTTCTTTAATCATTTCCGGATCAAGAGCAGAGGTTGGTTCATCGAACAGCATGATTTGAGGTGACATACAAAGAGATCGTGCAATCGCTACACGTTGTTGCTGACCACCCGATAACTGACCCGGGTACTTAAGTGCTTGGTCTGGAATCTTCACTCGCTCCAGATACTTCATTGCAATCGCTTCGGCTTCCTCTTTGGGTTTTTTCTGTACCCAAATTGGCCCAAGCGTCAGGTTTTCTAAAATGCTCAA
>NZ_LWFE01000615.1:0-855 GCF_001635675.1 Oleiphilus sp. HI0061
TCCTTCCAAAATATTAAGCGCCTTGGCAACGTGGTAGTCGTAACCCATTAGTCCGCTAAGGCTCAATAAATCAGATTGTTTAATACGCTCTAGACAAGACCTAAACTCACTCATGTCAGCAAAGCCACCACGATGCAAACCCACGTCGACCTCAAGGTTAACCTTCATCTTGAGCCCTGACTCTAAAGCAACAGCCTCGTACTCGTTCAAGCGTTCATTTGAGTCAATCAGCCATTGAACTTGCTCTGCTGGCTCAAAGTCTAGCGGCTCACCTTGCTTCTCATACCACTGATAGAAAGCTCTAAGCGCCATGACAGGCATAGGTTTTCCTAACAACAAGTCCGGCTTTACGGGCCATTTATGCTCTGCAATATGTATAAGAAAAGGAAGGTGAAAGCACATTAAACGAGAGGAATTAGTTTCGGACAGTATATATTCCAGCATAGGAATACTGGGTAAAGATTTTGCCACCACTCGATAGGCAAACCCTTTTTCTAGGGTTTCTTTCAAGCGTGCAATATTTTCATCCAACAAAGATTTATCGACAAGCAGTACAGGGCTAGCAAGGCCTGCCTGACTCAGAGCGAGCGATAGCTTAGAAAAATAGTTTGCGTCCATATTATCCAACTAGTCTTATTATTTTTTTGGATCTGCAGTCTAAACCAAGTAAAAGTCCAGCCTACCTGAGATCATAAAATCCCAGACTAACACAAACATGAATATTATTCATATTTTAAGGAATGGCTTACTTCCCAGCTTTGAGAATTACAAACTTCTTATTCGCTGCGATATTTTCAAAGTTACCAAATATTCTTTTCAAGTCAGAATGGTAGCCAAGGTGCCGATTTGCCACGA
>NZ_LWFE01000616.1:0-903 GCF_001635675.1 Oleiphilus sp. HI0061
ATATAATACTCAATACTGGTAATCGCATCGGCGAGACGATCCAGTTGTTGCCAGTCAGGAATATGCTTATCGCTTAATAAGGAGTCACGAATATAGGTGCTGCAAGACTCAAGAAGCTTTGCCGCCTGTGTAAGCGGGATGATTTGTAAGCCACCGCGAATACTGTCTAAGAGGTCTGGGACATCCTTTATCTCGGCGTGATCCCACTGAGATGCTATAAAGTTGACGATGCTGTTTTTTGCTTGTTCCAAGCCATTTCGTGATTCATAGATAACGGCATTATGCGCACTTTCGAAGTGTTCAGCGGGTACAACAAATTCGTTTTGCTCTTCTTCACTCTGTTCTCTCGCATCGCTGAGTGAGCTCAGATTAGCTTCGACATATAGCAGGGCACCTGCCATATCCATTAATACTTGGTCGCTAGCTGGTTCACTGCTTTCAGCGATTTCTTCTATGCGGCTAATTTGCTCTAGCACCAGCTTGCGGGCTACACCTAAGCCCAGAACAGCCATGGTATTAGCAATTTGAGTTAATTGAGGTACTAGCTCAAGCAGCTGAGTATTGTCTTTATCGTCATCGCGAACGTATAGATCTAGCTGTTCTTTGACGTGGCTGAGTTCTTCACTTAAGACCTCAACAACTGAGCTCATTGTTTCAGCGCCTGGACGATGCAGTTTCTCACGCTCGGCATCAACTTCTTGTTCGCTTGGTAAGGCTTGAGCCAAGCTAAAGGACGCTTTTAGTTCTTGGATGCGCTGACTGTCAATTGCACTTTTTGCAACGTAATACAGTAAATTCTTTAGTAAGTCCGTCGGTAAAGGCTTCGCTAGAATGGTCTGCGGTTCATCGATCATCAGTTTTATTTGGTGATCGAGCTCACGCAAGAGTTGCTTTGTTGCAGAG
>NZ_LWFE01000617.1:0-775 GCF_001635675.1 Oleiphilus sp. HI0061
CATACACCCCAGCCAAATAGTTGGTCGGTCGTTACTTCACGGTTCATGAACGCGATAACAACAACAAGCAAACATGGTCGCAATACAACACCCATACTACCTGACATCGCCGTGGCTGCGAGTGCCAGATTGCGGCGTGCGCCAGCTGCTCTAATTTCGTGATAGATTACTGCACCAGCAGCGATAACGAAGATACCAGAGCCACCTGTGTAGGCAGTCGGTACAGCAGCAAGAACAACCACAACAAAAGCCAACATTTCCGGAGGCATTTTCCAAGGCTTAAACAGGTTCAGAACCAAACCGGCAAAACGGGTTTGTTTCAAGAGCATACCTATCCAGACATACAAACCAACGTTCAGGAACATGTCCGCCAGGTCCATCAGTGTATTCAGATAGATACCTATCCCTGGCATGTGGCCATGAGAGAAGAAGAAAATACCCGCAATGATGGCCATCGTGGAATAGAGAGGAACCGATAACAAAGCATAGCCAATATTACCGCCAGGTTTTAGGTGAGCAGGCACCTTAATCAAATTGTAGATACTGACGATCAACAATAAGGCTATGCCATATACCCAGAAGTTATGCAGCATCGCTTCTTCAGACGGGAGGTTGGTACCATCTGAGTGAGCCAACTCCCGGAAGGCAAAAACCGAAGTCAACAAAACACAATTAGCAATAACCTGTGCAGAGCTCGACACATAGTGATCAAGTCGGTGCAAGACCGGGCGCATGGCAATATGGTGGCGCTTCAAGGTTGCCGTCATTGCACACA
>NZ_LWFE01000618.1:0-920 GCF_001635675.1 Oleiphilus sp. HI0061
GCAATGATCCGCCACCTGTCAGGACAATACCACGCTCGGCAATATCTGATGCAAGCTCTGGAGGTGACTGCTCTAAAGCCCCTTTCACTGCCTGTACAATCGCAGATAATGACTCTTGTAGCGCTTCGAGGATTTCTTCACTGTTCAAGGTAAAGCCACGAGGCACACCTTCTGCCAGATTGCGACCACGTACATCGATCTCTCGAAGTTCAAGACCTTCGTATGCACAACCGACTTCCTGTTTAATCTTCTCTGCAGTGGTATCACCAATTAGGCTGCCGTAGTTACGACGAACATAAGTAACAATTGCTTCATCAAAGCGGTCACCACCAACTTTTACTGAGTCAGCATAAACAATGCCGTTTAGAGAAATGATGGCAATTTCAGTCGTACCACCACCAATATCAACGACCATAGAGCCACTTGCTTCTTCAACGGGTAAACCGGCACCAATCGCAGCAGCCATTGGTTCTTCAATCAAATAAACTTCACGGGCACCTGCACCTAGAGCAGACTCGCGTATGGCCTTTTGCTCAACTTTAGTTGAACGACTCGGTACACAAACCAAAACACGCGGGCTAGGTGTTATAAAGCTGTTTTCGTGAACTTTGTGAATAAAGTGCTGCAACATCTTTTCAGTCACAACGAAGTCTGCAATAACTCCATCCTTCAATGGGCGAATTGCTGTGATATTACCAGGAGTACGACCAAGCATACGCTTTGCTTCAGCACCAACCGCTGCAACTGTTTTTTGCGCTCCGTTGCTACGAATAGCGACTACAGAAGGTTCATCCAGAACAATGCCTCGTTCCCTAACATAAATAAGCGTATTAGCTGTCCCTAGGTCAATAGATAAATCGCTGGAAAATAAGCCTCGGATCTTTTTAAACATGGTGTGAGATCAACCTAAACAATTCGTA
>NZ_LWFE01000619.1:0-1266 GCF_001635675.1 Oleiphilus sp. HI0061
GGCTTTTTTTGGCGACGCGATAAATGCTGATACTGATATGTTCAACTTTAGGATCGTATGATGCCTGCCGTACGAACTCGGTGAAATGGTTGAACTTGTGATACGGGTAATAAAGTAAAATATCGCCTTCAGAAATCGCCTGGAAGCTGCTTTTGTGAGCGGCGAACTTCTTGCTTTCGATTCTCGGAAGCGGTGAATATTCTAAATAGTTGCGCCCGATATTAGGGAAACTGATGAAGTCTCTGAAGTTGTGATAGCGGCCACCCGGGATGACGGCGTCATAATTTGAGATGCCGATTTTATCAAGCAAGTAGTTCAGTGTGGATTTCGGCATTTCCCTGTCATAGACAAAGCGAACTGGCTCAGCTGTCATGCGTTGCTTAATGCTGAGTGACATCTGCTCTAGTAGAGATTGGTCAATATCTTCAGATAGCCCGTATTCCGCATCACGAGTCATCTTCATGGAATAGGCATGAATTTCATCAAACTTATAATTGCCTTTGAAGACGCTCTTCAGAGAGTAGCGAATAATATTATCAAGCATGATGATGCAGCGGCGCTTTTGCCCCTTGATTCTAGGTAGCTCAATGAAACGGCTCATATCGTCTGAGGGTACTTCAACCAAACTATATCTAGATTCGCCTTTGCGAATTAGTTCGACCGCAAGGTAGGTGATGTCATCATCCAATACCTGAGCAAGGTCGATTTTTCCCTCGCACATTATAGGGTTAATGTATTGCAGAACATTGTCTTTGAAATACTGATTAACCCATTCCCCTTGCTCTGGAGATAACTGTTGCTCGTTGATCAGAAAAATGTTGCGCCGGGCCAGGCATTTCAAAACGTGAATATAGATTTCGTCAAACCGTTCGCCTAGCTTGATGACTTTCTTTTGAATCTTCTTAAGTAATTCTCGATCTTCACTGGCATCTTCGCCTTGGTCTTTCTTAATAAAAATTTTTCGCTTTACGTCGGCGACACGAACACGGAAGAACTCATCCATATTATTGGAATATATACCGAGAAACCTGACCCGCTCGACAATCGGTACATTTGCATCAGCGGCTTCCTGTAGAACGCGCTCATTGAAGGACAGCCAACTCAGTTCTTTCTCTATAAAATCTTGCTTGTTCGTCATTTTGAAACTACTCGCATACTGCTTAATAAACGGGACTATTTAATTAGGACTTATGTGACAGTTTGATGACAATTTAAGTCCTGAGGTTCAAATACTTTGTATTTCCGGTTATGTAGGTCTAGGATAGA
>NZ_LWFE01000620.1:0-1039 GCF_001635675.1 Oleiphilus sp. HI0061
ATATAGTCCTTACAGTTGAATTGTGTGGCATTTTATCTCTGTGAACTGGAAAAAGACAGCGGGCTTAGGCCAGATGGTTCAAGGGAACAGAAGTTCGATCGATAATCTTTCTTAGTACAAAGCTGGAATGAACACCGGTAACGCCGGGTATGCGTGTTAGTTTGCCTAAGAGGAAAGCTTGATAGGCATCCATGTCACTCACCAATACTTCAATCATATAGTCCGCAGCTTGCCCGGTGATTAGCATGCATGAGAGTACCTCCGGGCAATCGCTCAATGTTTCCTCAAAGGTATCAAAGCGGTCGTTAGTATGTCTATCCATACTGATTTGTACTAGAGCTGTGAGCTTTAGCCCCAACTTTTCTCTATCTAATAAAGTGACGGTTTTAGATATGAGGCCGCTTTCCTCTAGTTGTTTGACTCTTCGTGAGCAGGGAGAGGGTGATAGGCCGACTTTTTCAGCTAATTCAAGATTGCTGATCCTTCCATCTTTCTGTAGAGCGTCAAGTATGCGCCGGTCAGTTCTATCAATCTTGATCATAGGATTAGATATATATGCTAATAAAGGTTGCTTAAAAGGTTATTTATTGCTTAAGTCTGGTTCAAATAAGAAATAAAAGCAATCTATAACTACATATTGACGCATATAATATCCCTATTGTTGAGCAGTACTCATCTCTCTAGAAATGTAAGGTATAGGAGCATCGCGATGTCATTTGACCACCGTAAATATCAGGCTTTTCCTCGTATAGAGTTGCCCTCGCGCCAGTGGCCTAATCAGCATATTGAGCGTGCGCCGATTTGGTCAAGTGTCGATCTTCGGGATGGAAACCAAGCCTTGATAGAACCCATGTCAGTTGAGCAGAAAAAACGCTTGTTCAAGTTGCTGGTCAAGGTAGGGTTTAAGGAAATTGAAGTCGGCTTTCCAGCGGCATCGCAGCCTGATTTTGACTTTGTTCGTTGGGTGATTGAAGAGCAACAGGTCCCGGATGATGTAACTTTGCAGGTTTTGACCCAGGCACGGCCCGAGTTAATCGAG
>NZ_LWFE01000621.1:0-680 GCF_001635675.1 Oleiphilus sp. HI0061
TTAGAGGTAGATAACGTGATTTTGTGTGCAGGACAGGACTCAAATCGTAAGTTGGCAGATGCTTTGTTGGAAGCGGGTGCTGAGGGTAAAGGGATGAAGGTTCATGTTATCGGTGGTGCAGACCTCGCAGCTGAGCTGGATGCAAAACGAGCCATTGACCAAGGTTCCCGTTTGGCCGCTGAAATTTAATCTCTATAGAGGCTTTTATAAACTAGGCTGCCTTAACCCAATTGATGAAGTCTGACTGATTCATCGGTTTTGCAAAAAGGTAGCCTTGAACTCCTTTTACATCCTTCTTACGCAGTACTTCAAGCTGTGTTGGTTGTTCAATTCCTTCGGCAATAACTTCAAAGTGGAAGTGTTTCGATAGTGCGATAACGGTATCTATCACTCCGTGTGTCGACGGTTCATCAGACAAGGTGCTGATAAAGCTTTTATCAATTTTGATTTCGTTCACAGGCAGGCTGTTTAGATAGGACAGTGAAGAGTAGCCCGTGCCAAAGTCGTCAATAGATATCTTGAAGCCTTTTTGCCTCAACTCATCAAGGATAGAAACGGTTTGTTCCAGGTCCTCTATTAACATCCCTTCCGTTATTTCCAACATAAAATATCCCGGGGAAAGCTCGTAGTGCTCCAGTGTGCGAATCAAGTTCATTGGTAGTGTGTTGGACTTAAGCTGG
>NZ_LWFE01000622.1:0-11788 GCF_001635675.1 Oleiphilus sp. HI0061
AAACATATGTCCTTTGGTTCAACCGAGCCTCAACTATGCTTTAAGTTTAAGCTGATCGACCCTAAATTCCGCTTTGATGAAATCACCATCTATCAACGCCTTATCTTCAACCTTAGCTGGTCACCTGAAAAGTTTACTGAAAACGATCAAATTGTAGAGCACCTGGTTGAAGATGGTGATTTGGAAATGTTTTAATCAAACAACAGAGGCCAAAATTGGATTACGAGTTTTTGTTTGATGAGAGTTCCCAGCCGCAAGCCCTATTTTCTAGCGGCCATGAAGCTATCGCTACTTACTTCAATATGGAGCTAAAGACTATCGTCGCAATTGACGAGGTTTAACAATAATAGACAAAGTGGAAAAAGGACAAATCACTCAATACCACTTTCAAGGCTCTGAATTTCAACTCAGGTTAGACAAAGTGGGAGCAGAAGTTCTTGCGAACGCTCTCGGTTATGAGGTCTACGAAGAGCTTCCTGAAAATACAGAATTATATGACCAGGAGCTCCAGGCAGAATGTGGTTTACTTGACTTCCAACAAGCCTTGCTAGAATGGCAGCGTTTTATTAAAAACAAAAGCCTGCCCTAGAACGATAGTTTCTTCTATCAGTTCATCACACCAAGCTTACGTTTTACATAGGTACCAGGGGCATCACATAAGACTTCAAGCTTTCCTGCTTCGGGCAAACGAGCTTCGATCTCTTCGCCTTTATAGGGCTGGAGCCAGTCGTTCCAATGTGTCCACCAACTGCCTTTATGGTGCTCACTCGCCGCGAGCCACTCATCCGCATCGTCAACAATATTCTCATTCGTCCAGTAAGAATACTTCTTCTTCGCTGGAGGGTTAACAATACCCGCTATATGACCGGACTCACCCAGCACAAAGGTTGCGTTGTCTTTGCAGATTTTGGCACCTTCATAGGTAACACGCCACTTGGCAATATGATCTTGATGGGTACTGATAAAATACAAAGGTACTTCTATTTTGGACAAGTCTATTTTGGTGCCATTGACCGCATAAGCACCTGGTTTAACCAAACGATTTTCCATATAGAATTTTCGCAGCATCTCGTTATGACAAGCACCGGTGATATTAGTACTATCGGAGTTCCAGTATAAAAGATCAAAAGGCGTCGGAGACTCACCCTTTAGATAGTTCTGGATATAGTAATTCCAATACAGAGAGTTCTCACGCAGTTTGCTGAATGAAACCGCCATCACTCTGCCATCGAAGTAGCCTTTTTGATTATTCTGATGTTCTATCGCTTTAATCGTATGGTCATCGATAAATACACCAATATCTCCCGGATCAGAGAAATCTGTCAAGGTCGTAAAAAGCGTTGCTGACTTAACACGAGGCTTTAGCTTACGCGCAGCCATATAGGCTAGCGTAGTCATTAATAAGGTGCCGCCAATACAATAGGCCGCCGCATTGATTTCACGGATCCCCGTTTGTTTTTCAACCACTTCTAGAGCATGTAATGCACCGTCGGTGACATAGCGGTCGAAACCGATATTCCGCTCTTTTTCAGTCGGGTTCAACCAAGACACCATAAAGACGGTCTGCCCCTGCTCTACCGCCCATCGCACGAGGGAATTCTTTTCTGATAAATCGAGAATATAGAATTTATTGACGAAAGGTGGAATGATCAGCAAAGGCGTCTCAGTGATTTTATCGGTAAGCGGAGAGTATTGAATCAACTCAAACAACTCGCAACGATAAACAACCTTTCCTTTGGTGGTCGCAATATTTTCACCTAGCTGAAAGGCCTCATCATCCGTCATGGTGATTTTTAAGGTATCAGCACTTTTTTCCAAGTCTTTTACAAAGCGCTCAAAGCCCTGCACCAGATTGGCACCGCGAGTTTTAATCGTAAGACTTAAAAGCTCTGGGTTTGTAGGAATGTAGTTTGAAGGTGATGCGGCATTAACGAGCTGCCTGACAAAAAACTCTGCTCTGCTACGCGTTTTATCATCAAGGCCTGGCATAGAATTAATGCTATCTAACCATGCACGACCGGTCACCAAATAAGCTTGCTTGATAAAGTTAAAATAAGCGTTTTCAACCCAGCCTTCATCACTAAATCGAAAATCTCCTTTTTCCGCCTCAACGACCGGCTCAACCTCTCGACCCGCAACCTGCGATAAAGCCGACTTAACGACACGAAAGTAATTCTTGCCCAAGTCTGCCGTTTGCTTTGTCGTTTCCCAAGGATGCTTTACAACCTCTTGGACATACTTTAGATAAGACTCTGTAGCATCACTGGCAACAGCCTGCAAGCTACCATGCTCTTCATTCAATTGAGTTGAAAGGTAAGTTAAAGCGCGCTGGCTTTCTTCCATTGCCTTGGCACTCATTTTCCAATAGGGATTATCAAAAAGGTTTTTCGTCATAAGAGCGTGTTCCTAATTATTCTTATAGAACAGGCAGCCAAAAGGGCTAAATACCCAATCTAGAGGTATAGATAGCGGTATGGAGAAAGTGCCTGCGAAAAAAGTCATGAACGGCCAGAACTGCTAAGTAGTACTGGCCTTCATTGTCATACCACTACTTTGCTTTACTTGTCGCTTTAGCAGCTGGTTTTGCTTCAGTTTTGGGCTCTGAAGCCGACTTCATAATTTCTTCCAACTCTTCACGAAACTTACTTCCAGCATCGCTAAGTGCTTGAATATCAGTCATCATCTGCTCGTTTAGCTCGCCAAAAGCTTCCATCTGCTCTTTAAAGAAATCCTGTAAAGACTCAGGGTCCTTTACTTCGGTAAATGCTTTAAAACGGGCCGATGCAAAGTCTGAATATTTTTTCGCCGACTCCATTTGTGCTTTGAAGGTTTCCTGCATAGAGCTGGTCATTAACTCACCAACTTTACTCATAGGCGCCAGTGATTCCTTTGCTTTTTCGTTTAGATCTTTCAAAAAATCTGTATTCAATTCCCTATCCTCATCACTGGGTTTAACAAAACATATCCTTGGCATATTAAGACACTTTTATGTCAGAGATATTTCTATTCGATTGTAATACTAGAAAGGAATAATCCTCAATGACCCAAGTCATAAAAGCGTCCCTCTCTTTAACTATGAAGCAATTTCTGCACCGGGCAACTTTCGCCCACTTTTTCCCAAAGCCCCCATTGCTCGGGCACTATCGATCAACTCTTGCTGAAACCTGGGATGCGCCAGCTGTATTAGTAGCTCAGCCCTTTCACTTAAAGATTTACCCTTTAAATCTACACAGCCATTTTCCGTCACAATATAATGCGTATCCATACGGGTATCGGTCACAGCCCCACCCTCTATGCGTGGGACAATTCGACTCACCTGACCTTTTTTTGCTGTAGAATGAAGCGCGATAAAAGAACGGCCATTCTCGGCCATATAAGCCCCCTCACAAAATCCAACTGCCCTCCGGTGCCTGAAAACTGCTGACCATTCATATGCTCTGCATTCACCTGCCCCGTCAAATCAACTTCGATTGCAGCGTTTACAGAAACCATATTATTGTTCTTACTGATCACTGCCGGATTATTCACCCAGGAAGCAGGATAACCAACGATCGAAGGGTTATCATCCATAAAGTCATACATCGCTTTGTCACCCAAAGCTAAGGTAAACACGTGCTTGTGCTGCATCCAGAATTTTTTCTTACCGGTCAGAACTCCCCACTGAATCAACCTAACCATCGCGGGCGAAAACAACTCAGAGTGCAGGCCTAAATTTCGGTGGCTATCTAACATTCCGAGCACCGCATTTGGCACACCACCAACTCCCATCTGCAATGTATCTTCATCATGGATATGTTCTGCAATCTGACTGGCAATTATCTTGTCTATTGGACCAGGCTCAGATAATTGCGTTTCGCACAGAGCCTCATCATGTTCGACCAGTGCATCAATCTCGGAAATATGAATGGTACATTCACCAAACGTTTTAGGCATATTCGAGTTAACCTCAACCACCACTCGCCTGGCTTTACGAATGACACTCGCGCCATAGTCGGCATTAGTCCCCAGACTAAAATAACCGTGTTTATCCATACTTGAGACTGCCACCATAAAACAATCCGGTGATATATGGGCAGTCAGCAAACGTCCAACCTGATGAAAATTAGTCGGTACAAACTGCATCCATGCTTCATCTTTTGACTCAGCCAGCGCTTGTCGGTCTGAGGCGCTTAAGAATAATGGCCTGGGCGAGATCCTCCCCGACAAAGACGGTTTAAGAAGCGTATTACGTAGATGTTCTGAGCCGTGCATGTAATACAAATTAAACGGCGCAACTCGCTCTTGTTCAGCGCATTCACTTAGCCAGCTAAGAAGTAGACGCGGCATGGCAACACTCATTCCCAGTATCAGGTTTGATACGCCAAGCATCTGCCCGGAAAGCTGCTCCTTGGAAATTTTCTTCGATTGATAAACGGCTTCAAGCATCTTGCTACTCCCCTTAAGATTCTTTTACTGTAAACCCAGTTTGAACAAACATTCTTAAGGCGGCGTGTTAGTTTAGTGAATTATTTCTTACAGGTGTGATTTCAGCTGCTTATGTCTTTTAAAAACCTATAGCTTTTTTGAGCAACATCAGCTTCAATATTGCACCAAATTAACGACCCTTCTAGCGTGAACAGCCAAACTATGAAAGCCCTAAGCATAAGCTCTCCACCAAACCTGGATAGCCTTGAACTGATAGAACAAGATCAACCAGCCCCGTTACCAGGCCAGGTAGGAGTAAGAATACGCTCCATTGGTTTGAATCGAGGCGACCTTCTATTCTGTCAAAACCGCTACTTTATCAAGCCAAACCCAGGAAGCAGGTTAGGCTTCGAAGCCGCCGGGATTGTTGACGCATTACCAGCTGACGGTAAAAGTAACTTTAAGCTAGGTGACAAAGTGGCCCTATGCCCAATGAGCTTTGATGTTCATTCACAAGGCACACTGGCAGAATATGGAGCCTATAACGAAGCATCGCTCATACCGAGCCCTGACTCGGTACCCGATGAACACTGTGGCGCAATCTGGATGGCCTACTTCACTGCCTGGGGAGGCTTGATTGAAGCGGGAGGCCTCAAACCGGGTGAAAATGTCGTTATCACCGCAGCATCAAGTTCCGTGGGTATCGCGGCTACCCAAATCGCCAACATGATTGGCGCAAACCCCATAGCCACCACAACTAGTCAAGAAAAGGCAGAAATACTGAGCCAACTCGGCGCACCGCATGTCATCGTCCAAGACAGAGATGATGAAGCTAACCTCAAATATGCCGAAGAAGTGATGAGCATAACCCAGGGAAAAGGAAGCGACCTGGTATTTGATGCCGTGGCAGGCCCTGGCACACATGGCCTGGTAAAAGCCTCAACACGAGGCGGTAGAATTGTAATTCAGGGAATGCTCGACAGGCGGCCCATGGATATTCACGCAGGTGTATTGATGAAGCGCTTGTTGACGCTAAAAGGCTATACGGTCGACCAGACACTAGAACAGGAGCAACAGAAGCAAAGAGCCATTACTGCAATTCGTCGCGGATTTAGCGAAGGTCATCTACAAGCAGTTATTGCTCAATCCTTTAGTTTGTCCGATTATCAGTCAGCTTTTTCAACCTTGTCTCTTAATAAGCATATTGGGAAAATTATTATCACGCCCTAGTAAGGAATGCTTTATACTGCCAGATATATAGACGCAAATAATAAAGATAAACCGGAAGGCCAGAATAAAAAATGCCTCATTACCATCAACAACTGCAAAGCCATGCTTTAGCTGACCTGACGAATAGAGCAAAGAGCGGCATATTAACCTATTTTGGTGTTTGGGTAATTCTGGCTTTTACCTTCAACCTTGATCAAGTCAACCCCAGCTTTCTCTATCTAAACACGGGGCTAATCATATTATTTGCTGCCTTGCGAATTGCTCATCTATTAATACTTAACCGTAGCCCCTCACCTAACATTCCCGTCTTACATCAATGGCTTGTCATCACTATTCTTGGTGCAGCACTTCATTGGGGCTGCATGTCGGCCTGGGTTATCTATGATGACAGTTTAACAGTGATGCAAACCGCTATTTTAATTATTACCCCCGCCTTCACTGTCGGCGGTGCTAGTACACTGAGCATATCTTCGGAAATCCGGACTCTCTACCCTATCTTTATGCTTCTGCCCGTGATTGGCGCCTTGATTCATGATGGCAGTACCAGCAACTTAATGTATGCCTTGTTATGCAGTATCTGCCTGACTTACATATTCACCTCTTCCAAAGCGAGCCATAACGACTACTGGTCTGCGATTACCAATCACTTGGTTGCAGAAGAGAGGGCTGAGCTCATGGAACAATTAAGCACCACAGATCCGCTCACACAGCTAAAGAATCGAATGTTCTTTGATAAAGAATACAGTAAAGAGTGGAAACGCTGCTCGCGAATGTCCTGCCCATTAAGTCTCATTATGATTGACCTGGATTTCTTCAAAAACCTCAATGATAACTATGGTCACATGTTTGGCGATGACTGTTTGAAGAAAACAGCCAAAGCGATCAACGATGAGGTTGCCCGACCTTCTGACTGCGTCGCACGCTACGGCGGTGAAGAGTTTATCGTTTTGCTACCTAATACAAACAAAAATGGTGCCGAGAATATTGCCAAGCGCATGCTTAAGGCAGTATCAGACTTAGAGTTCGAAATAGATGGTCAAGTCATCAATATTACCTGCTCCATTGGTGGTGCAACCACGACACCAAATTTTCGTAATGACCGAAGCGAGTTAGTAAAAGAAGCGGATACTGCACTTTATTACGCAAAAGAGCATGGTAGAAACCAATATTATGCACTTTCCTGAAGTCAGCACACGCCAGCTTAATTTATAAGTAGTACCAATTAGATATAGACCTGGCAACAAATACTTTTCCCAACTAACCAGCTAAATTCATTCGAAAGAAAATATAGCCTCAGCCAAAAGCTTTTTTTACCCTTTTTTTTCCTATATTATGGCCGGTTAATTATAGTTAACACCCATTTTTTTAGATTTTTTTCTACGTATTTACATTAGGAGATTCCCCTTTGTCTGGACAAGCATCAACGCTAATCTCGAACGCACGCGCTGTCGTCAGCCACGCGCAGAATGCCCTCAACACTTCTCTAAGCCATATCAAGCACCTGTGCTTGAACGAAACGGGCCGCCTTTCCGGGCATAAATTAGACGAATACCAGGTTGTATCCTATGACCTCGCCTACGCTTCTGCTGAAATTGCAGCCGCTAGCTCAATCTGTGATTACGCTGAAAAAATCAGAGCCTCTAAAGGCGAACAAGAAGAACTCTACCTCGAAGAAACGATTGCATTGATGTTCTGTGCTGAAGCCGTACAAAGCACTAAAGCTCGTCTAGCCACCAAACCCAGAGAGTTTGGTTTGTCTAAAGAACAGTTTGCTGAAAGCTTTGACAACGATGCTGTTGTGGATTTCTGCGACACCTACCTGCAAACTGCTAAACTTGTTGAGCTTGGTAAAATCATGCTAGGTCAAGATGGCTGCACAACTGATCCTTTACTTGATGAAGATAAAGAAATCATGCGTGAATCATTCCAGCGCTTTGCAACAGACGTTGTCATGCCAAAAGCAGAGCATATTCATCGCGAAGATTTGATGGTTCCTGATGAAATTCTAAAGCCATTGGTTGAAATGGGCTGTTTCGGTTTGTCTATTCCAGAGCGCTACGACGGCTTACAGCCAGACGACCGTGAAGATAACATGGGCATGATCGTTGTAACTGAAGAACTGTCTCGTGGCTCTTTAGCCGCAGCAGGTAGTTTGATTACACGTCCTGAGATTCTTTCTAAAGCTCTCATGGCCGGTGGTACTGAAGAACAGAAACAATATTGGCTGCCAAAGCTAGCTTGGGCTGACCCATCCTGCGCAGTTGCCATTACCGAGCCAGATTTTGGTTCTGACGTTGCAGGCATGAAACTAAAAGCTGAAAAAGTTGACGGTGGTTGGGTACTTAACGGCGCGAAAACATGGTGTACTTTTGGCGGTAAAGCTGGCGTTTTGTTAACACTAGCGCGTACTAACCCTGATCCAGGCTTGGGCCACAAAGGCTTAAGCATGTTCCTAGTTGAAAAACCTTCTTTCGACGGCCATGATTTTGAATACGAGCAAGAAGGTGGCGGTAAGCTAAGCGGGAAAGCAATCCCAACAATCGGTTACCGAGGCATGCACTCTTTCGACGTATTCTTCGATAATGTCTTTGTTCCAGACAGCCACTTGTTAGGTGGTGAAGAAGGCCTGGGTAAAGGCTTCTATTACACGATGGCAGGTTTCTCTGGTGGACGTATCCAAACTGCTGCACGTGCAAATGGCCTCATGCAAGCCGCTTATGAGCGTGCGATCAGCTACTCACAAGAACGTAAAGTATTTGGCCAGCCTGTGGGTGAATACCAGCTTACCCTAAGCAAACTATCTCGCATGGCGACCTTGATGACCGCTTCGCGCCAGTTTACCTACGCCGTAGGCCGTTTGATGGATGAAGGCAAAGGCCAGATGGAAGCCAGCCTAGTGAAACTATTTGCTTGTAAGTCTTCTGAGTGGCTAACACGTGAGGCATTGCAGATTCACGGAGGTATGGGCTATGCAGAAGAATCAGCAGTGAGCCGTTACTGGATTGATGCCCGCGTACTCTCTATCTTTGAAGGTGCTGAAGAGACTCTTGCACTGAAAGTAATTGCCAGAACCCTAATCGAGAACGCAGCGTAGATTGCGATTTGATTCTCAGCCAGCCAAGCTGTTGTGCTGGCTAAGCAAACCCTAAAAGAGATCATTCAAAAACTTTCCTATTGAAAGACGCTTTGACCGATCTCTAATAAACATTGAACTAGCGACATGCAGTGTCGAGGACAGAGCCTCAAGTACTCTCGGAATCGACCCACATCGGAATGAAGTAACATGAGTGAGCAAAATAAAGCGCATCTGATCTACGATAAAGAAGATAAGCCGAGCAAAGACCGTCCGTGGATTTTCAGAACCTACGCCGGACACACCAATGTTTGGGCCTCCAATGAGCTTTACCGTAATAACCTGGCAAAAGGCCAGACGGGTTTAAGTATTGCAATGGATCTCCCCACGCAATGTGGTTACAGCTCCGATCATGATATTGCGAAACCCGAGATTGGCAAGGTCGGCGTGCCGATCAATTCACTCGATGACATGGCAGTACTATTCGATAACATTCCTTTAGAGGAAATGAACACCTCGATGACCATCAATGGTACATCCATGTGGTTATTATCTTTGTATGTTGCTTTAGCTGAAGAGCGTGGCATAGATATTAGCCAGCTTAAAGGCACGACTCAAAATGACTTGATCAAAGAGTACCTGGCACGTGGTACCTACATATTCCCACCAGAAGATTCTATTCGCATTATCGTCGACATGTATGAATACTGCTTGCACAACATTCCTTCATGGAATGCTTCAAACATTTGCTCATATCACCTTCAAGAAGCCGGCGCGACGCCTGTTCAAGAACTCGCTTTCGCTCTGACAACAGCAATTACAATTCTGGATGCAATCAAAGAACGTGACTGCTTCAATGAAGAAGAGTTTGAGCGTTGCGTTGGCCGAATTTCTTACTTTGTAAACGCTGGTATGCGCTTTGTAGAAGAGACCTGCAAAATGCGCGCATTTGGCGAAATGTGGGATGAGATCACCAGTGAACGTTACGGTGTTAAGAACCCTAAATACCGTCGCTTCCGTTACGGTGTTCAGGTTAACTCTTTGGGTTTGACTGAAGAACAGCCAGAAAACAATGCATGGCGTATTCTGATCGAAACATTAGGCGTGACACTTAGCCGTAACGCACGTTGTCGCGCACTTCAGCTACCTGCCTGGAACGAAGCTCTATCCCTTCCGCGCCCTTGGGATCAGCAGTGGTCACTGCGTCTTCAGCAAGTTATGGCTTATGAAACTGACTTGCTTGAGTACCCTGACCTATTCGAAGGCTCTAAGGTTATCGAATCAAAAGTAGCTGAGCTAAAAGAGCAAGCCTTTGCAGAAATTAATAAGATTCTAGATATGGGCGGTTGTGTTGAAGCTATCAAGACCGGTTATATGAAGTCTTCTCTTGTTTCTTCTCAAGGCGAGCGAATGAGCAAGCTGGCTCAAGGCGAGCAAGTTGTGGTCGGTAAGAACAAGTGGACAGACGGTATTGAATCACCACTCGTTGGAGACAGTGACGGCGGTATATTTATGGTCGACGCTGAAGCTGCTCAGAAAACCATTGATGCCTTAAACAATACACGAACCAGCCGCGATGCCGCCCGTGTAGAAGCTTCTCTAAAAGCCTTGGCTGAAGCCGCAAAAAATGGCGAAAATATGATGGCAGCCTCTATTGAATGTGCAAAAGCGCGCGTAACCACGGGCGAATGGTCAGATACCTTACGTGAAGCCTTCGGCGAATTCCGTCCACCAACAGGTGTTGATGGTCAGGCGCTGACAATCGAGTCAGATACCCTGGAACAGGTTCGAGCTAAAGTTGAGCAATTCATCGAAACGAATGGCTATCGCCCTCGTATCGTCGTTGGCAAGCCGGGCCTTGATGGCCACTCAAATGGTGCTGAAATGATTGCTGTTGCAGCGCGTCATGCAGGCTTCGATGTTATCTACTTCGGTATTCGCTTAAGTGCTGCAGATATCGTGCAATCGGCTTTGGAAGAAAACGTCGATGTGATCGGTATTTCATTGCTTTCTGGTTCTCACAACGAGATTATTGATCAGTTATTTGAAGAGTTAGAAAACAATAATGCCAAGGATGCGATTCCTGTCATTCTGGGCGGCATTATTCCAACACCAGACTTTGAATCACTTCAAAGCAAGGGTGTTAAGCGCATTTTCACGCCAAAAGATTTTGACCTAATGGCAGTGATGAACGAGATCATGGACGTCATTAATGCACAAAAAGCAAACTAAGCCTGATCTTGCGCTTGATCAACTGACTGCACAAATGCAGTCAGAGCTACCTGAGAAAGTCGCGCAGCAGTTAGAGCAAGCAGCCAATCTAGAGAAGTGGCCAATTGCCCAACTAATTTCGGTCTTTGAGCGAAATACCACGCAGAACTTTGTCACTCGGCACCAGATTGTCTCTTATCTAGAAAAGAAGCAATCTGGTAACGACAAACAAGGTATGGTCTTGGGTATTACCGGTACGCCCGGTGCAGGTAAGTCGAGTTTAATCGGCGAGCTTTGCTTAACGCTGCTTAAAGAGCGTTCGGACATGTCGATCGCTGTCTTGGCGATAGACCCTTCTAGCCATGAGTCTGGCGGCGCCCTGCTCGGCGACCGGACACGGACAATTTTCCCGGTAAAAGACAAGCGACTATTTTTCCGATCTCAAGCCTCGCAGCAAGACTTGGGTGGAATGAGTAAGCAAACCTTCCACGTAACGCGCTTGCTAAGAAAAATTTTTGATCTGATCATCATTGAAACGGTCGGTATCGGCCAAAGTGAGATTGAAGTTCAGAAACTTAGCGACCATACCTGCCTGGTAATGCAGCCATTGGCTGGCGATCAGGTTCAGTTTATGAAAGCCGGAATCATGGAAGTCCCGGACACCTTTATCATCAATAAATGTGATGAAGATAATTTAGCGAAAAAAAGTCTGCACTTGCTTAAATCGAGTCTAAAATTAGCCAGTATTTATGTAGAAAATGCCGGTGATAAAAAGCAAGCAAATGTTAAAGATATATTTTTAACCAGCGCAATAAAGCGCAAAGGTATTACTGAACTGGCTGATCACGTACTTGCATATCGCGACCAAGC
>NZ_LWFE01000623.1:0-670 GCF_001635675.1 Oleiphilus sp. HI0061
GCGTTTATTGGTGCCTTGCTCGGAACTCCTTTGGGTGTTTGCGCCAACTGTTCTACGCCCATTGCTTTTGGTTTATACCGGGGAGGCCTTCCTACTCCCACCGCTTTATCGATGCTGAGTAGTTCGCCAAGCTTTAATTTTATCGTGGTTGCGATGTCACTAAGCTTGCTGCCCATAGAGCTAGTTGCCATTAAGTACATCTTGATCGTATTTTTTGTCTTACTGGTAATTCCCTTTTTAAGTGCTCGTTTTCATGGCGAGGGTGGTAAGTTTAAAGGTAGTGGTATTGATCTCCCGCTAAATGCCTGTGCAATTACGCAACAAACTAGGGGGCTTCAGTTTGTCTTTGAATTTACCAAAGCATATTTGGGGCATTTAGGGTTTATCTTAAAAGGGGCGCTGCCTCTTATGCTTTTAGCTGGGGGGCTTGCTGCGCTTGTAGCAGAATTTGTTTCACTAGATAACTTAAATGGGTCGTGGACCTTAATAATACTAATTGTGGTGGCCTTGTGCGCTGCTTTTTTTCCGGTTCCTATTGCCTTCGATGTTGTTATCTCAGTTGGCTTGTTGGTAGCGGGGGTTGATATTGCCTATGTTGGCGCAGCCTTTTTTGCTTTAGGCGTTTTTAGTATTTATCCCGCGACGATGGTTGCACGAGATATCTCTCTGA
>NZ_LWFE01000624.1:0-689 GCF_001635675.1 Oleiphilus sp. HI0061
TATCAAATACTCGACTATGTCATACCTTATTTGTATGAAGACAAACGGGCCTTAGCGCTGGAATTGCAGGAAAACTATCGCTTTGAAGGGATCGCGCCAAAAGTCTAATCTTCTTGGCTGTCTTCAGGGGAAGGGCTATTATCTAGCAAGCGCTGATTGATAATCTTGTCCAGAGCAAAGCGGCTTTCTTTTATGCCAGACTTTTTCAGGCTCGAAAACAAAATGACATCTTCCAGAGATTGGTGTGCTTCTAACTGCTTCTTAACCTGAAACATGACTTGCTTTGCAGGGCCAAACTTGAGTTTGTCGCTTTTAGTTAGAAGGATTAATGTAGGTAGCTGACATTCACTGGACCAGTCGAGTAGCATTTGGTCGAACTCGGTAAGAGGTTTGCGGATGTCCATGATAAGCACTAAGCCCGCAAGGCTTTCTCGGTTGCGTAGATAGTCATCGAGGTGCTTTCCCCATTCAGCTTTCAGGTCCAGGGATACCTTTGCAAAGCCATAGCCGGGCAGGTCGACTAGCCGAACCCCGGGCGTGCTAAGGGAAAAAAAGTTAATCAGTTGGGTTCTGCCGGGAGTCTTACTGGTTCGGGCAAGCTTCTTATTGTTAGTGATTGAGTTGATGGCTGAAGATTTTCCTGCATTGGAGCGACCGGCAAAGGCAACTTCAACGCCTTGGTCTGGCGG
>NZ_LWFE01000625.1:0-273 GCF_001635675.1 Oleiphilus sp. HI0061
AATCTACAAACCATGAAGCGATCTCCCAACAGATTCGAAATCAAGGCCAAGGAGAGATTCCGCACTTATTTGCATACAGCCAATTGCTCTTGGCCGTGAATGGCCATGAAGGTCTATATGCCACCTGCGGCACGCCGGAGAAGTTCTGGGCCAAGTGGAAAGAAGAAGACATTATTGAAGCTGAATTTATTCGTTTAAAAAATCAAAACTTGGACGAGAAATCACTAGCATCTATCTTCAATCATCGACCAACCTCGGCCCGCAAAGAATACG
>NZ_LWFE01000626.1:0-789 GCF_001635675.1 Oleiphilus sp. HI0061
ATAAGGATTAAAAAGCTCTGAGTCATGACTCGGAGCTATTTAATGAGTAAGCTATACTAAAAGCCTACGACTAAGGAGTTGTCTGATGAGGGTTCCTGATAACAGTAATATCGTCATTTTTGGTGCCTCGGGAGACTTGTCGTTTCGCAAGCTTATCCCGGCTTTGTTCCATTTATATGTCACTAGACAATTGCCTGATTGTTTCTTTATTTTGGGTGTTTCGCGCAGTGCTTATGACTCAGATAGTTATCGTGAGGCTTTGTTAAAGTCGCTAAGTGAAGGTGCAAACCTTGATTCGCATACTGTCGAAGATTTTCTCCAGCACGTTTATTACTTGTCTTTGAATACCTCCGATGTCACGGAATACTCCAAGCTAAAGCTTACCTTGAATGAGCTGTATGCGCGCTACCAGACACCGCACAATACTTTGTTTTACATGGCGATGCCGCCAAGTATGTTTACCGTGATCCCTGATTGCTTGTCAAAGAGTCAATTGTTGGATCAGTGTGAAGGCTGGAAGCGCATCGTGGTCGAGAAGCCTCTAGGTTATGACTTGGAATCTGCAATCGAGCTAGACCATGGTTTGCATTCCTATTTTGATGAATCCCAGATTTATCGTATCGATCACTATTTGGGAAAAGAGACCGTTCAAAACCTACTGGTTTTTCGCTTTGCTAATGGCATGTTTGAACCATTATGGGATAGAAATTATATTGATTATGTTGAGATAACCGGCGCAGAGAAATTAGGTGTTGAGTCTCGGGGTAGCTATTACGATGGCGCAGGTGC
>NZ_LWFE01000627.1:0-720 GCF_001635675.1 Oleiphilus sp. HI0061
GGTGAGTATGACGTTTCCATGCGCGCCATTGACGCTAATGGTTTTGAGGGTGTCGACTCCGTTACACGCATAGCAGTGGACATTGGCACAGAGCAAGCAAAACTCATTGCGCCGCTTGCCAAAAGCATACTTGATAGTACCAAACCTACATTTAGCTGGAACTTTGTTAAACCGGATACGCTCGGAAAACTACAGATTTCCAAAGACAAAGGTTTCAACCTGCTAATCAGCCAAACAGACTTTGATGCAGCGCAGCAGATTGCACCAAGGAAAGCATTGATGCCCGGCTCATACTATTGGCGCGTAGTATCGCTTGCAGATGACGGCGAAACAGCGAATAGCGAAGTGCGTAACTTTTCTGTCCGCGGTATATTGAAACCCGTGAAGATTCTAAGTGTTAACTATATCGACAGCCAAGTTGGCCTGTTCTGGAATAAAGTAGACAATACCCAAGCCTACATATTGCAGGTGTCTGATAGCAAAAGCTTCGAAAACATTCTGAAAGAACAGACCATTGCCAAGGCTCGAGCCCACCTAAGATTAACACCTGGAAAGCGCTATTTCGCTCGGGTTAAGGGAATTGGCAACGAACTATTCAGTTCAGACTTTGGCCCAATCAAAGAGCTATATATTGAAAATGAATAATATGTTGCCTTGCAACAATAATGTTCGTACTGTCATCGGCGCATATCATTTTTTCACATGACAGCGAACATTTTT
>NZ_LWFE01000628.1:0-799 GCF_001635675.1 Oleiphilus sp. HI0061
GTTTGCAATTAATCGCGCAAGGCGTCCGTTTCCGTCCCAGAAGGGGTGGATATGTACAAAGCCCATGTGAATCTTCGCGTAGGCTTTGATTCCGTCCTTAAGGTTGAGAGTTTGCTTGCATAATGAGTTGAGCTCTTCGATAAAAAGAGCCATTAACTTTTCTGTATGTAAGGGGTGGGCATATTCGATAAATACTTGTTGGTTTTTCTTATTAACTGCATGAAACAAAAGGGGTCGGTGACACATAATAATCATTCGCATTACTCAGCTTGAAAAGACCTTGGCTTAGGTCGATAATCACGGCTAACTATCAAGGAAGATAGAGGAAGCTGAAATGCCAAGGAAGCCAAGAATGTATATGGCCGGAGTGCCGTGTCATGTAATACTAAGCAAAAGGGGACGGAGGGAATATAAGAATAATAAAAGGGGTCGGTGACACATAATAATCATTCGTATTACTTGCCCTACACCTAAAAGATCGTGTGTAGTTGCCTCCAACTTGTATGCAGCTGCTTTGACTTTCTGCTCTAGTTGGGCTGAATGAGTAATCAGCAGACGTATTGTGTTGGTGTTATTCCTTTGTTCCTTTGTTCCTTTGTTCCTGAAGTTTTTTAGCGCCTTCTATTAGCTCTCTTGTTTCTTTATGGGAGCGGTCACAAAACTGTTCAAAGTCAGTAAGCAGCTTAGTTTTCGGCCAAACACCGGAGTCAGGTGTCAGTTGTCCAACTTTCAGCTGGTAGTCTGCAAGTATTTTTATGTACTGCTGTCTTTCGTCCTGCGAAATAACGATGGGGGGAAG
>NZ_LWFE01000629.1:0-682 GCF_001635675.1 Oleiphilus sp. HI0061
GAATTGCTTTGTTTCACCGAGATTTCTTTAAGGATATAAAACCTGGCCCTTCGCAATTGGGCCCTCAGCTACGAACTGCGATTGAAGCACAGCGAGTTGGTGGTGAGCGTATCCAGAGCTATTGGCTCGATGTTGGAACGCCGGAGCGCTTACAAACACTCAGGGATAGAGTGTCAGCATAAACAGGCAAAAATATGACGGTTTTATTTGTTTGTGTTGACGAACTTTTGGCTCCTTTCTTCATACCTTAGATTGAAAGGCTAGTTTTTAATATTAGCTTTATATAAAGTATTTCAAGTTAATTTGTTATTTAACAATAGCTTAAGTTTAGTTTTCTAGGCTTTGCTTATCGCTTCAGGTTTTGTTTTTTCCAAAATCACCATTAGGCGCAGTTTATGCATATTCCATTAGAAATATTTATTGATGGAATAATCTCATGTCTTTTAAAGCTCTTTCCCGGCAGAAGCTAACGGGCCGCACTCTTGTTTTATTACTGTTGGCTGCCTTTGTTCTGGTGCTGGCCTTATCAAGCCTTGAACCTTTAAAGTTTTTGAACCTTCCAGGTTTGTTGCTTGTGGTTTTGGGAACGTTTACCGGGGCTGTCTTGAGTCACTCATTTGACGATTGCCTTGCCGCATTTCGACAAGCTTTTCCAAGAAATAAAGCCGAGCACTCTGACGTG
>NZ_LWFE01000630.1:0-869 GCF_001635675.1 Oleiphilus sp. HI0061
ATAAACTCTGTGTAGACATGTAAATTTTCTCGTTAAACAAACTCTTAAAATAGTGGAATTGGTTCAGCAAACACCATTAAGGAAAAAATATCTGCATCCCCCACCTGTGAACAACCCTGTAAAAGTATTGGCAATCGACAGGTAACGCTGCATTGACCTGTATAAACACGACCAGACTCAACGCAAGCCGAGCATGATAACAGATTTTTGGCTCACACAATATCTTGCTTAGAACTTATTCGATTCTACAGTCAACACACTAAATTCTTGAGCACCGGGTAATATGTATTACAATAGCGCCCTCTCTCCATACTTAAGATAGTAAAAACATGAGCCAATCAGAATTACCCGAAGCCCTTATCGAAAAACTTAATGAACGAATCAGTGAGCTCGAAGTTAAACTATCGTTTCAAGATGATTTACTGAACACCCTCAACGATGTAATCACTAAGCAGGACAGGGAAATCCAAGATTTGTGGGTAGCGAACCGACTATTAAAAGAAGGGCTTGGGGAACTTAAATCTGGCAGCGCAAGCACTGAGCAGGAGCCGCCCCCGCCGCACTATTAGCACTATTAGCACTATATAAAGTAGTGCTAAAAAGCGAGATAACTCTGCTCACGCCACCCTCATTTGGCAGCGCAGTAAATCAGGCCAGTTTTTTGGGCGATTTTGAAATCGAAACCACTTTTGGCTTTACGGGTGCTTCTTCATTCGCTGAAGCATTATGTTCGGGTATCAACTCATGCTGAGATTGCTTCCAAACAAGGTCATCAATCTCGTTCGATGGGTTATACCCTAGAGGCGCTTTAAGTAGCGTCTCACGCACTGAAGAACAATCAAATAGATGAGAGTATTTATCAATCTTCT
>NZ_LWFE01000631.1:0-513 GCF_001635675.1 Oleiphilus sp. HI0061
TTTCCTCTTTTGGGTGTTTGGTTTTAGCTGCACAGCTTTGAGCTGTGTCTTATTGGCCCTACCTCTTGCCAAACGACAAAAATCCTTGTCAGAACATTACGATGAGGAAGCTGACTAGTCGGCTCAAGACAAAAACAACTTGCAGCTGCTCCTAGGCCTGCAGGCATCTAGTTCTATCTGTTTACATTGGTGTTAATTAATGGATATTGAAAACAAAATTGCACATCGCTTCAAGTCTTCCGACAGCAACTTGTATGCAAGTCATGAAAAGGTACACACCCGTGAAGTAAAAGGTGTTTTCCAATCGCTTCGCAAAGCAATGATGTTTACACTGCTCGGGCTTTACTATTTTGCAGCCTGGTTTACATGGGATGGACATCAAGCAATTTTGTTCGATTTACCGGAGCGCCAGTTTCATATTTTTTGGCTAACGTTTTGGCCTCAAGACTTTTTCTTTCTAGCTTGGCTATTAATCATGGCTGCGCTCAGCCTATTCTTTTTTACAGCCTTGGC
>NZ_LWFE01000632.1:0-558 GCF_001635675.1 Oleiphilus sp. HI0061
AAATGCCCGTGTTGACAAAGTCTTTGAAGATCAACAAGACACTGCTCTGCATCATCCAGACGCTCGCCAATAAAACTATTCGCCTGCTGCAAAAGCTCACCTTCACCAAATAAGCCTGCGTTTATGGCCTGCATATCAGCTTTCACTTGCTGCAGCGCCTGGTGCCAACTCTTGTCTTTCAAGCCGTTGGCAAATAACGCATAGATTCCTGGCTGGCTAGTCTTTTTGTGCTCTAACAAAGCGTCTGTCATGCCGCCATACGCTGAAACCACAAATACACGCTGATAGATCGTATCCTCTCTTGAGGGTTTGCTGATTATATTATCGCGAATAGCGACATAATCACTCATTGACGTTCCACCGATCTTTTCAACACTATGCGATTTCATAACACCCTTCTATCACCAACACGCTTTAGAGAACTAGCCTGTAAAAAACGCGCTATTTTACGCCATTAACGAAATTTGTCTATCTGCCTCATTTTTAGCCCTCACTGAAAGACTGCAAGCCATGTAATCTTTCCAAAACTTAAAGCTAGATTGGCGATATTCGTTTTTA
>NZ_LWFE01000633.1:0-898 GCF_001635675.1 Oleiphilus sp. HI0061
AGGAGCTGAGTTTATTTATGTACTTCATGAAGAATCCTCAAGAGAGTATGTAGTTAGAACGTACCCTCATTTTTGAGGCCGAAGGGCTAGTTTTCAACTTAAAAATACGTAACGGGGGAGCAAGGTTAAAGAGGAAAAATACTAGTCTATAGCCCGGTCTACGGCTACAATATGTGGCTGAAAGTCTGGATCACTTTTATGCTCGCTAGCAAAACGTCTAGCCAAATAAAGCCCTAATCCAAAGCCACAAATGGACGCCAGCAAGGTCGCGGCATCATTTAAGGCTAAATAACTTTCCGCAAGCACAGCACAAAGAATCATTAAAACCAAGGGAAGCACATACATCACGAGGGAGGCCTGCAGGAAAGTTTTCTCTGGAACTGCGAGGGTTACATAATCCCCTACTTGTACATCAAACTCGTTATCAAGCTCAAACTCAATACATTTTCGTTGGCTACTATCATTGACTAGCTTTTGGCCACAGCCCGCTTTCATCTGGCAACTCTCACAGGCACTTTTTCTATCGATACGAACCGATATACGCCCATTAGTTGTTGAGTCATCAGCAATGACTATAGCTTGTTCTTTAATCATTAAACTAACCTTACATGATCGGTTTGACTGATTTCGCAACCTTCATTGCAGTCATAGCAGGAACTTCGCCAACAACCGTCACATGATAGTCATGACCATCAACACTGTGATCAGTTGAATAGGCAGTTGTTGCACCCACCTGTGTCGCACCTTCAGGCATAGTTCCCTTATCAACCGACTCGATAAATATACTGAAGGTTGCCAGGCCATCACTATAGACCATTACATGCTCACCTTCTTTTGCCTCTCCATTTATCTTTTCATAGCCATTAGGCAAAAATTCAACTTGCCACATCAGGGAACG
>NZ_LWFE01000634.1:0-910 GCF_001635675.1 Oleiphilus sp. HI0061
GACGAGCTATCTCTTCATCAATAGGGGTCAATCCATCCCGGCCATCCACAACAAAGAAGATTAGATCAGCCTCTTCTATTGCCAACAAGGACTGCTCAGCCATGACAGCATCGATCCCGACTTCATCACCACTTATACCACCGGTATCGATAGTAATGAACTTCTTATCCAACGCCACTCCAGAGCCGTACTTACGATCCCGAGTTAAGCCTGCGTAGTCTGCGACAATTGCATCTTTTGTTTTGGTCAAACGATTGAATAAGGTAGATTTACCTACATTAGGACGACCTACTAGCGCTATTACAGGAACCATCTATCTACCTTTAATCTCTATATTCGTTAGACGACTCTTCGAAAAGTCTTCTATTTCTAAACCTCGAACCCAAGGGTCTAAGGTCCTTTACCTTCGAATTCAACTGATACGATACTATGTCACCAGAACGTGCATAAACATATAGCCGGTCGCCCTTTACAATCATCTCACCCATGACACCATCACTGTCAGGGTATTTCCGTGCAAGTACTTTTCCATCCAGCACTGATAGCACATGGATATAGCCCTCGAAATCAGCGGCCATCACAAACTGGTCAAAGACCACTGGTGAGCCTAAACGACGATATAAGAACTCTTCATTTCGCCACAACTCCTTTCCACTTTGCTTATCAAGCGCAATAATCTCACCTTTATCCGTGGTAACAAAGAGCTTGCCAAAGCCTAACGCGAGCTTGTTAAAAGATGAAATTTCTTTAGACCAAATTTCCTGCCCATCGAGCGCACTTAAAGCAAATATTTTACCTTGGTAAGCGGCTGCATAAAGGGTATCACCATCAAGCAAAGGCTGACCATCCGAGTCGACCAAACGCTCTAGTTCTGTGCGCCCTTTTGGTAGAGCAAGTGTTGCTTTCCAGA
>NZ_LWFE01000635.1:0-880 GCF_001635675.1 Oleiphilus sp. HI0061
TAACTGCGCCAGGTAAGGGTGACATTAAGAATATCGTTTATGGCATCAATAACGGTGATATCGCAAACGATGATCAGATTTTGTCTGCAGCATCTTGTACAACTAATGCTATTACGCCTGTTCTTAAGGCGATTGATGATGAATTTGGTGTCATTGATGGCCACGTAGAGACTGTCCATTCTTACACAAATGACCAGAACTTGATTGATAACTATCACAAAGGTAGTCGTCGTGGTCGTAGCGCTCCGTTGAATATGGTTATTACTGAAACAGGTGCCGCAAAAGCTGTTTCAAAGGCACTTCCAAAGATGGAAGGTCGTTTGACGGGTAATGCGATTCGTGTTCCAACTCCGAATGTCTCAATGGCTATTCTAAATCTGAATATCGAAAAAGCTACATCTGTTGAAGATGTGAATGCTTATTTGCGTAATATTTCCCTGCATTCTGATTTGGCTAAGCAGATTGATTATCTGACTTCAGATGAAGTTGTTTCAACTGACTTTGTTGGTTCACGTCGTGCTGGTATTGTAGATTCGAATGCAACTATCGTAAGCGGTAAGCGTTTGGTTCTTTATGTTTGGTACGATAACGAGTTTGGTTATAGTGCGCAGGTTGTGCGTATTGCCAACCAAATGGCTGGCATAGAATATCCCGTCTTCCCTAAGAGCTAGAGTCTAATATTTCCTTCAGGCGCTAACTGTTCAGTTGGCGCCTTTATTTTCTTTCTTGTATAAGCTGACTTTTACTACTTTACTTATCTTGTCTACCTAGTTGGTAGTATCTAGTGCTCCTATATTTGTACGCTAAAACGCTAGGGTTGATTTTTTAAGCAGGTTGGCACTTTAAATGGGTAGAATATAAGTAAATTTTGGTGTGTAGT
>NZ_LWFE01000636.1:0-698 GCF_001635675.1 Oleiphilus sp. HI0061
CGGGTAATTATCACGCAAAGAACGCCCGCCTCTATACAGACTATAGCTTTATGAGTGGTGATGAAGCTCTCGGGAAAGAGGTTCATAAAATATTCCAGCAGCTCACGGGTATGGGCAAAGCACTGAAGATCAAAAAACTATTCCATGCTCCTTTCACCTTACATGACTCTTTGGTTTCGATGATAGAAAGAGAAGCTAATAATGCCAAAGCAGGTAAAGCCTCAGGAATCACCATTAAAGTTAATGCAGTATCAGAACCCAAAATTATTCGGGCACTGTATCGAGCATCACAAGCAGGCGTGCCTATTAAGCTTATTGTCCGCGGCATATGCTGTTTACGTCCAGGGCTAGAGGGTATTTCCGAAACGATCGAAGTACGCTCTGTGATCGGGCGTTTCTTGGAGCACACTCGAGTTTATTGGTTCCACAATGATGGTAATGACCAGATTTATGGTGCCAGTGCCGACTGGATGACCCGTAACCTGTTAAAGCGTGTTGAAACCTGCTTCCCGATGGAAGATAAGAAGCTAGTAGAACGCGTGAAAGCCGAAATTGGCTTCTACCTAAGCGATAATTGCCAAAGCTGGATTATGGACACCGAGGGAAAATATCATTTGAACCAACCTGCCGAAGCCGAATCTCGAGTCTGCGCACAACAATATTTACTCGAGCACCTTGCCTCAACCTAAAGCCAAACC